>JABGRF010000170.1:0-4054 GCA_018648405.1 Candidatus Scalindua sp. | reverse complement strand
TCGGCAAGCCGGTATGGTTACTATTATCTTTTGTACCTGATTGGAGATGGCTGCTTGAACGTAACGATAGTCCATGGTATCCGAATATGCGTCTATTCCGACAGACTCAAATGTATGATTGGGATGACGTATTAGTGCAGCTAACAGAATCTCTGTCCAAACTCATGCTCTCAAGAGCAAATTTATAAATGAAAAGTTTACAGGAAGAACATCGTATTCATAAGGAACCAGGCACTGGAATCCTCTCAAAAAACAGGAAAGATTAAATGTCAACAAAAGAGACTAACTTTAAATCAGAAGCTGAAACATACTCAGTGCAGAATCCAACCATCTCACTCTGTATGATTGTAAAAAATGAGGAAGAAAATCTTAGACGTTGTCTTGATAGTGTCAGGGATTCTGTAGACGAAATAATAGTTGTAGATACCGGTTCTACAGACAGGACTGTTGAAATTGCAGAGAGTTATGGTGCAAGGATTTTCAAGCATCCATGGGAAGGAAGCTTCAGCAAAGCAAGAAACTACTCTCTTAAATATGCAACATGTGACTGGATTCTAATACTTGATGCAGATGAAGAATTAAAGATGAAGGACGCCCCAAAGCTTAGAGATATAACTAAGAAAAGTGACATTAAGATTGTCTCATTTGTTATAAATAACAAATATAAGAATTCCACTCAAGAAGGCCATGCACAGATGGTACGCTTATATAGGAATTTCAATGGAGTTCATTACAAGGGAATCGTCCATAATGCCATACAATACAGTGATAAATGTTTCTATTCATCTATAACGGTAATACACCATGGTTATAATCTATCTGAAGAGAAGATGGATGAAAAATTCATACGCACATCAACGCTACTTAAGAAGCAGATTGAAGCAGACCCACACAATCCAGTTCCACATATGTACATAGGCGTTTCCTATATGGACAGACGTATGTACGAAGAAGCAATTACAAGTAGTAAGAGTGCAATATCTCTGGCAGAAGAGAACGGTCTCAATAAAAAGGATTTTCTAGTTTCCTATTACATTGTAAGTGCTGCTTATTTCGAAATAAATGAGTTCAAGGAGTCAGAAATTTATGCCATGAAGTCAGTTAAATTGGATAATCATTTTTTGGATGGTCATTGCCTCCTGGCCTTTGCTAACTACAACCTGAAAGAGTACGATAGGTTTATGGAGGCATCTGAAGATTATCTAGCCGCATGGAACAGGATCACTAACACATATTCATCAAAAACAGAATCAGGAGATGCGACCAACGTAATTTATCATACAATCGGACACAAATGGAAGATCCATTTACTACGTGGATTTTGTTACTTATCTAATAATCAAAACGAGTTCGGTAATTCAGAGATTAATAAAGCTATCAATGAATCATCAGATATGGAAAATTGCCTTACACTTCTCGGCAACTATTACTTTGAAAACGATAGTATTGATAAAGCTGAAGATACATACAAGAGATTATTGGATATTAATAAAAATGCAGTAAATGCTCTATTCAATTTAGGCCACATCAAGTTTCAAAAAAAAGATCTTAATGCAACTCTTTCATTCTGGAAAAAGGCAGTTGAAATAGCGCCTGATTCATTTGATATCAGACTGCTCATATGTAAAGTAAATATTACACTTGGAAATTTTGAAGATATTATTGTGGGCTGTGATCAACTGCTGCAAATATTGAATATGTCAAGAGATTTAACTATTGAAAGTTTAAGTGATATGGGAAACATCTTTGACTTAATAGGCAAGAATCTTAAGGAAAGAAATGAGGTTCAACCCGCAGAGACAGCCTATAGGATATGCAAAGAGTTGAAACAACTTGAATCAATCGACTCCGCATGTGTATCAACAGGAACTTAACATCCTTCGTGATGGACATGCTTACTGTCCAGACATGAACTGTATAAGCTAACTTTTTTAACTCTTTACAATGCCTGAGAATAAACCAGAAAAAGAGATGAATCAGAAATCCGGAACAGAAAGCCCAACACTTTCACTTTGTATGATAGTAAAGAATGAAGAGCATTTCCTACCCATGTGTCTGGACAGTGTCAAGGGCTACGTTGATGAGATCATTATTGTAGATACAGGGTCTACCGACACTACCGTTAAGATTGCAGAGAAATACAATGCGAAGATTTATCATCATCCGTGGGAAAACAGCTTCAGTAAGGCTAGAAATTACTCTCTGAAGTATGCAACAGGTGACTGGATCCTGATACTTGATGCAGATGAAGAGATAGATAAAGAAGACGCACATAGACTGAAGGAAGTTATCAAAGATCCTGTGGGGAGTGAAACTTCCCCTAAAGCAGACTTAATACTTATACCCGTATATTGTAAGTTTAATAATGGCAAAAACGATTCTATTGCTAATTCAGAAAGGCTTTTCAGAAATCACCTTGGCATATGTTACGAAGGAATTGTCCATAATGCCCTTAAACACTCAGCCCCTACTAGAACAGAAAATATCAAATTGCATCACCACGGATATAATCAGGATAATGAACAAATGGAGAGGAAGTTTGCACGGACATCAGAGTTATTAAAAAAACAAATTAATGACGATACTGAAAACCCGGTACCCCACCACTATCTGGCAGTTTCATATCTTGACAGAGACATGAATGATGAATGTATCAAAGAAGCGCTGGAGGCAATCAGACTTTTCGAATTACAAAATAGCGATTCACAGCTAAGACTTCTTTCTTACTATTCGGCAAGTGTAGCATTTTATCGCAAGAACGAACTATCTAATGCAGAGAAATACGCTATTAAATTACTAAGCATCTATTCTGAATATCTTGATGCCCACTGCCTGCTCTCTTCTATATATTTCCTCAAAAAAGAGTATACCAAATGTATTGAATCAACTAAAACTTTTCTGGATCTATTAAAAACTATCGAATCAAATTCAAAAAATGTTCTTTCCATACCGTATAACACACTTCAGCACGCCAGACTGGCATATTCACGTATGGCCATTATCTTTTTTGAACAGAAAAAGGAACAGGAAGGCTTACAGGCGTTAAGAGATTCTATAAACAGTGCAGAGAATAAAGGGGAGCCGTACTTCATAATCAGCAAACACTTTGCAGAACAGGAAGATTCAAAACTGGCAGAAAAATTCCTGGTTGACGGAATCAAGGAAAACCCTGGCAACAAGGATCTGTTGTATTATGCTGCAGATTTATATGAAAAGTCAGGCGCAACGGATAAAGCATTAAACAATTTAAAAATAATAACAAAGTGCCATCCTGACGAGACACCCGCACATTACAAGCAGGGCCTAATATACCTCGAAAAATGCCAATACGATGAGGCAATTAAATCTTTTAAGTCGGTTACAAAAATATATCCTAATAATTTTGAAGCACTATTCCACACGGCTATCGCTTATGAGGGAACCGGGAACAGCGCTCAGTCCAAAGAGATATACAATGTGTTAACACAAATAAACCCGGATAATCCTGAAGTAATGGTCAGGCTGGGTTCTCTATATCTGCGTGAAGAGGATAATACCGGGGCGAAGGAATATTTTTTAAAATTGTTAAATTATGAAAAATATCTGACAGAGGCGCACCTGTGTCTGAGCAGGATCTACATCGCCTTGAATGATCCTGAAAGCTGCATAAGAAGCTGTGATGCTTTGCTGGAAATGCTCAATCTTCCAAGAGATATTACAATCAATGATATTAGTGAATTAGGTGATCTGTATGTACAAATTGGAATATCATTATTGAGAGAACATAAGGAACCTCAGGTAAAATTTTCATTTGAAATTGCAGAGTTATTGAATCCCGGTATTATGGATAATATACAGAATGCAAAACCATTAGATAATTGCGATCTGAAACATACAATTAACAGGCGATCGTACCCTTCCAATTGAAACGAAGATCAAAAAAATGAAACTCTTGCCGGATTTTCCTTCGAAATTGCTGTTATATTAGAGTCAGATGCCCTTAAGGCAATCCAACCCGAAGCAACTAACCCTGTTGCAACAAGTTAGCATGATAATTGATACCGCAACCCGTAAC
>JABGRF010000026.1 GCA_018648405.1 Candidatus Scalindua sp. | reverse complement strand
TAAATTTTACTGTAAAGAACCCCAACTTCAGTTCTGAACAGAGTATAGCAAATTGTAGAAGTTTTGTCAAGGGGTGTTAACAAAAGTTTGTAACTTTTACATAACAAAATTACTCTGTCAAGAATGTTAAGTGAAATATGACTTATTAAATATGGCTATTTATAGCTGTTTTTTTGTATTAGAGGAAAGAAAGTGTCAAAGGTGCTTGACAAAAAATACGATGTGTGTATACTGGCTAACAGATTGATAACAAAAATATAAACGTCACATACGAGCAACACCCTTCCGAGGACAATATGAAACATAATAAGGTCACAGACCTAAATCCTCAGAGAAGAAAGTTGCTTAAAATATGGTGTTTATATATGAATATTGAATTGTAGGGGTTATTTCCCCTATATTGACCGCGATGCAGACATATTTTATTTATAAACAAATAATCTCGCGGTTAGTATAGGGGGCGTATAGTCCCATAATATTTTAACCTTATCCCTTCAATCAGGGATCTATCTCTTGGAAGGAGATTTAAAATGAAATTACCAAATACAGTATATGTAGTGAACATGATTGATGGAACGGGACAACAAATTACAACAGTTACATTGTTTTACGGAAAAGAATCTGCTGAACAGAGAGCTAAAGAAATGAATGATGATGTAAAAGATTACGATTCCTGTGATATAGAAGATATGCCAGATGATTTGCCGCAAGGTTACATAGTAGAAGAAATGGAGATTTCTTAAGATTTAATGGTAAAAGCCGTCAAAATCCTGACGTTGAGTGGGAGGTTACAGCCCCACAAGATTGATCTCAAAAGCGTGCTGAGCGCGAATAGATTTCACACGGTGTGGTCACAGTATGTGGCCTCTCTTTCAGAGATTTGAATAACTTCAGATTTCTGAAAGGGAAAGTCCCGATAGTTCTTTAAATTACCCTTGATATAACAAGGTTGCTAAGAATCTTATCTTTAAAAGAAGCTCTAGACATTAATTCTTCTTTATGATGGGTAAGCTCTCCATTAGCGTAAAAACATGGGAGTAGGACGGCGGCGAAGCTCTGTGAAGCCCTGTAATCTAATGCTTTTTTCAGCACACCGTAGGGCGTCTATATGGTGTATAAAGATTACATGCACGAAGACCTGTTAAGTAGAACGTGGGGTCAATTAGCGAAGCGTTTAGCAGAACGCTTGTCGAATTTTTACGACAAAGTTACATTTTGTTTTTATAAATGGAAACTTTGGAAGTAAGGTTCTATAAGAAGAGCGTCTAGGCTCATCTGTTTTACTAAATTATTTAGTCAGTTTGACTATTTAATATAAGAGTTTAAGGTCTCTTAAAAAACCTTTCTGTATTGAGATGTATATCTCAACTGATGATTCCAAAAGGATGAAACAGAATGTTCTTTAAATTAAAACTACGTATTTCAACTAAATTCTTTTTGAAAGGAGAATTATTATGAATATACCAGAAACTCAGAAAATTCAACCGCCAGTTCGCTTTTTTTCAGTCTTCGACGCAGAAGATTGCATAGCAGCTCAACAGGGTATCTATGATGTGGAAACTGAAATGGTTGAAGTAGTAAAAGGGGTTGAGTTGCCGTTACATGTGTTTGAGTCTGATAGTATGCCAAGAGATTTACCCAAGAAGCGCGCTTTAGTTGTCTTTGTATGCTGTTCCCATAATGACGGGTGGCCATATGAATGGCGATTCGTTGCTGTTCCATTGGGCAGTATTGTAAAAGGCAGAGAGGTGTGTGGCAACAATACAGTGATTACTGAGAATAAAAGGATAAGCTTTGTGGATTGTAATGCAAAGTATTCATTTTATCTACCCTCAGGAAGCTGGGAATATCGTTGCGGTAAATGGGAACTTGCTCGGCAATTAGACTATGAATACTAGACCTTACTTCCGCAGAGCTGAAACTGCGTATCAAACAACGTAAACCAAAACGTGAGCGGGGAATCTTGCAGTAATGTAA
>JABGRF010000027.1 GCA_018648405.1 Candidatus Scalindua sp. | reverse complement strand
GAACCTTAATAACTGACAGATTTGAATTGGCCTTAACGGAGAAACATATTAGAGGGCTTACGCCTGCAAATGCAGTCCTTATCTCAATAAAATGTTCCAGAATAGAATTTTTGCTGTAAATATACGCAGGTGATCCTACCTCTTCTATGATATCTTTTACCTTTACGTCTTCGCAGTACAGCTCATTATTCAGATAGTTAAAAAAATCAAAACTAGTCGTCATTCTCTTCTCCAAGTTTTGTTATGTCGGGTAAGAAACCCGACCTACATAAAAAATATATTCTATTTGTAGGGCGGGTTTCCATACCCGCCAATAATTTTACAGCAACCTTCAAAGTGCTAAATATTAAATTAAAATTACAACTCCTATATTATCAAGCCATCTGCTTTTTCAACTTCTTCTCCCATGCGCTTATCTGTCTCTTTACAGATTGAGGAGAGGTTGAACCGTGGCTTTTAAATTGTTTAATATAATTCTTCACACCCAGGACCTTATAAACATCTTTACCAATCAAAGACGAATATTTCTTAAAGTCCTCAAGACTTACATCGCTTAGCTCCTTACCGCTTTTGCCGCACTGGCCAACCAGTTTACCGACAATCTCATGAGCCTCACGGAATGGAACACCCTTCACAACAAGGTATTCCGCCAGCACCGTTGCGTCCATGAACCCTTTTCTACAGCTGTTCTCCATATTGTCAAGTTTCAGAGTTGTCTTGTTTATCAACTCTTTAAGGATAGAGAGACAGTTCTTTACTGTATCGGAGGAGTCGAATATAGGCTCTTTGTCCTCCTGCATATCTCTGTTATATGAGAGAGGCAGACCCTTCATTAACGTAAGAAGGGAGAACAGATTACCATACACACGTCCGCATTTACCTCTGATCAGTTCAAGTATGTCCGGGTTTTTCTTCTGCGGCATAATACTGGAACCTGTACAGTAGGAGTCATCAATATCCAGAAAGTCAAACTCCTGGCTCGACCAGATAATCCACTCCTCACAAAATCTTGTGAGATGCATTGAAATAATGGACAGTGCAGAAGCGTATTCCAGGCAGAAATCTCTATCACTCACAACATCAAGACTGTTGTTGAAAACCGAATCAAAACCGAGAAGCTTGCTCGTAATCTCAGGTTTTGTATTAAGCGTTGTGCCTCCCAGGGCACATGCACCAATCGGAGATTGATTCAGACGCTTCATACAATCGGCCAGTCTCGTGCGGTCACGTTCCAGCATCTCTACATATGCCAGAAAGTAATGCCCTACCAGTATCGGCTGAGCGTGTTGAAGGTGCGTAAACCCCGGCAGAACACCGTCCCATATCGGTTTGGCTTTTTTGACAATCTCCTGCTGAAGAGAGATAATAACATTCATTATCTCCTGAATCTGATCTCGGGCCCAGAGACGCAGGTCTAATGAGACCTGATCATTTCTGCTTCGAGCAGTATGAAGTTTCTTTGCGACATCACCTATACGCGTCACCAGGGCTGATTCGATATTCATGTGTATGTCTTCGTGCTCAGCCTTAAACTTGAACTTGCCGGATTCGATATCTTTCATAATACCTTTTAAGCCTTTGACAATCGCATCTTTCTCTTTATTAGTTAACAGCTTGCATTTCGCAAGCATCGTAGTATGCGCAATGCTCCCTTCGATATCGTATTTATAGAGACGACTGTCAAACGATATGGATTCTGTAAAGGATTCGACCGATGAAGCCGTCTTCTTTTTGAATCTTCCGCCCCATGCTTTTTTAGTTGCCATAGTTAATTAATTCCAATTTAATTTATCTTAATAAATCCTGAGGTAATATATCCAAAGGTGTTATACGTGTCAAGTTCTATCTACATTCCAGAAGCTATCTAAATCGCAACAACCCTTCAACTTAGAGCAGAAGACGCTCTTTCCAGACAAGATTTTTTCCTGGAACGAGACATTCAACTTGCATTAAAAAAAGTAACATTTATACTCATTCAATATGAAAGT
>JABGRF010000173.1 GCA_018648405.1 Candidatus Scalindua sp. | reverse complement strand
TTTTAGTTGTAGTTGCCATCGTTGTAAATAGGATGGGCAAAAGGGATTATCCTGTAGCTTGGTGGTGATATCTGGTAAAGCTAACTGCTCAGGCTACCGAGTATGATGTGGTTGGTGGGATAATCGCTTGTAAATGGGTTTCCTGCTATGTGTAGACTCTTTTTTAGTACGTCATAAATTAGGGAGTTAGGTTGCGCCAAGCGGCGCTTGAATATTTTAACTTCAGACTGGCAAAACGCCCTTGAGATTCAACAGAAAATTCTAAATATGCATTTTATGGAGAAAAATAATGAAAATATCGCTTAAAAATTACATCATACTAATGCTGATTTTCTTCACTCTGCTACCGTTTGTTTTGCTTAGGATTATTGCATATCCGAAAATACAGTCCGATCTTAAGACGGTAATAATGGATAATCTTGAAACTGTAGGCAACAAGCAGGCGGACATCGTGTCATCATGGATGACGGAAAGAAAAACAGATGTCATCGTTGTTGCAAACAATCCGTATATTGCTGATAGCTTGAAAGGTGCAGGAAGGAATGGCGATAGTGATGCTACCGCATATTTAGAGTTGGTTGTTAATGAATATGGCTACAAGGGCGCATTTGTAAGTAATGCAGACGGAATAGTCACGCTTGCTACGTCGGAAGAGGATGTTGGAGCTGATCTGTCTGGAAGAGATTTTTTCCAACAATCGATGCAGGGAAATGCATACGCCACAAGTATCATACCATCTGAAATCGCCCTTACGAATGAGTTTGATGAGAAGGAAGTAGGCTTGCCTACAATGTTCGTGTCTGCGCCCTTAAAAGACGGTGATACTGTGATTGGTGTTGTTGCTTTCAGGATCCATGTTGCTACTTTGAGTAATTTGCTGCAAAGTCAAAAATTTGGGAAGACAGGTGAAACGTTCATTGTCGGTAAAGATGGGTATATGCTTACGGAATCCAGATTTAGCTCAAATTTAATGAAAACGGGAGCGATTCAGGTAAGAAGCGCTTTGGAGTTGAAAGTGGTTAATCCCGATAACGGAAAGATGACCTATGCTGTTAACCAGTGCCTTAAGGGCAAAGACGGTTCTAGTTCCAAGGGCTATAAAGATTATGCCGGTATATCCGTACTGGGAGTATGGCACTGGCTACCTGAGCTTGATTGGGCTGTTATTACAGAGATAGACAAGGCTGAAGTTTACGGAGTGGCTTATAATCTCAATACGCTTGGTTGGGTGTTGCTGTTTGGAATCGCATTCCCAATTGTGTTTTTTGCATATGTAGTTGGTAAAAAAATATCTGCACCAATAATTGAGCTGACTGAGGCTACTGAAAAGATGTCAGCAGGAGATCTGACCCAGCGGGTAAATATTGATAGGGGGGATGAGCTTGGTGTTTTGGCAACATCGTTTAATGCAATGGCTGGGGCTCTCGATAAAAAGACAAAAGAGGTTGAGGAATCCGAGAGAACATACAGGGAATTATTTAATGCTCTCCAGGCTGGTATTTATCAGTGTGAGCCAGGAGTTGAAGGCAAGTTTGCATGGGTAAATCAGTCTTGTGCGGAAATGTTTGGCTATGAATCACCTGAAGAGATGGAAGGTACGAAGGTAAAAGATATCTATGTGGATCAAGCCGATAGAAAAAAACTTGTAGATAAGCTTGAAAAAGACGGTGTCTGGAAAGACTTTACGTCCTATTGTGTAAACAAAAAAGGAGGGAAATTTTACACTGAGCGTACATCAAATATGGTGAAGGACGAAAAAGGAAAACCTGTCCGTATTGAGGGTGTGATCAGGGACATTAGTGATCGAAAGAAAAAGGAAGATGATCTGCAAAAGAAAGCCAGAAAGAAGTCCGATTGATAAGAGTTGAAAAGGTGTATGCTGTAAGGATTTAGGCAAATTATTATGTAAGCTTGTTTTGTCAACGAATTTAAATATATAACACTACACTAACAAGGAGTAGGAAATTATGGGTAATGGAAACTCTAAGGGTCTTTCAGTAAATGCGAAGACCATTATTCTGCTGATATTGTTTTTGGATGTCGGATTTACGGTTAAGATGATACACAAATACAACGAGATGAAGGATGCTGGTTTTGTAAGGGAAAAAACCTTTGCTGAAAATATGGAAAAAAGGGTTATGAAAGCTTTTGGTTCGGCAGAAGGGGCACAAAAACTGGTTCAAGATGCAGTTCTACAGAAGCAAGAAGCTGAGAAAATTGCAGCATCTCTAAGAACAGAGAATGCCGCTTTGAAGAGCAAAAACCGACAGCTTACAGAAGAGAATGAGAAGCTTAAACAGTGACGTGTCGAAAGTAACAAAAAATAAAAGGACTTAGGAAAAGCATTGAACTGACAGGCAGAGAACGCATACTAGCAGGTCTCTGTTGTCGCTAGTCCAGGTTTTCAAATTACAGGGTTATCGTATCAACCGCAATTCATAAGCCGTGAGCTAGGCTAAGCATATGCAGTTACGGATCTTACGTGACCGGTGTTTACTTAAATTATGGCACTCCTTATCGCGTACAAGGGTAGATATTGCTCCAATCAAAGTAGGAGTACCTCTGTAGCAATAAATACGGATATCGCTTTGGATAAAAACCTCATATTTAGGTTGAAAAGTTGATTGTTTATTATAAATGGGGTAGTTTTAAAATTTAGTTTTAAATAATTATGAAGGTGTTATAATCGATCTTTCAATGATTTGTTGTGACATAATTTTTTTTTTAAAGTTTTGGGAGGATGAATCTGTGGCATATTTAAAAGGTAAGAAAGGAATTAGTGAAAAAAGCAATTTGTTCTGGAAGAGCATTCTTTTCAGTGCAGTTGTTGCTGTTTTTGTTTCCATGCTGTGCCTTGGTAATTCAGCATCAGCAGGAGGCGGTCTTGAAGGGAAAGACCTTTATAATAAATACTGTGCACCGTGTCACGGTGAAGAAGGTGACGGGTATGGTCCATTATATGGAGCGCTTTATCCAAAACCTAGAGATTTTACGAAGGGTCAGTACAAGATTCGTACTAATGCGACAGGTTCTTTGCCTACGGATGCAGATCTTATTCATGTAATTTCTGTTGGAATTCATGGAACTTCTATGATGCCATGGGATATCCTTGATAAAGACCAGATCGCGTCTCTGCTACCGGTATTAAAGAGTTTTTCTGAAGCCTGGCAGTACAGAAAACCTGAAGCAGCAGTAGTTTTAGGAACTGAATTGAGAGCGACACAGAAGACGATTGCAAGGGGTAAAGAACTTTATCAGCAGAAAGAGTGCTTTAAGTGTCATGGCGAGACAGGAAATGGCGATGGCCCTAGCAGTTACGATCTTGAAGATGAATGGGAGATCCCGATTTTGCCTTATGATTTTACCCGTGCGGATAAGTTTAAAGGCGGAGCAACAAATAAGGATATCTATATGAGATTTACAACAGGTATGAACGGCACGCCAATGCCATCTTTCGCTAACGAACTGTCAGATGAAGATCGCTGGTGTATGGTGCATTACGTAAAGTCTCTTGGAGAGCAGAAATCAACGAAAGAACATGCTGAATAAGATTTTTATATAAATTAAAGGAGAATGAGTATTATGAATTACGCAAAAAAACTGATGCTTTTCCTAACTATGGCATTACTGGTTGTCGCCATACAGTTCTCAGGGCTTGTTCAGGCTCATGAGGAAAAGGGCGCAGATAAGGAACCATATGTAGCGAAAACTATGGATATTTATGAAGGTTTTCCTGACTGGTACAGTCCAATCTTCAAAGACAACGTTGGCCTGAGTGAGGGTGCAGGTCTTTTCAAAGACTATTATAAGCCTATGGCTATGCAGATGTATATGTCTCCAATGAGACATTATGTCCCAATGGATGTTTTAGATCATTCTCTGTTTATTGAAAAAGGGCGTAGGGATCTTTGTATCAGGTGCCATGACGGTATCAATACAGGAGCCGTAGATGATTGGAAAGGATCTGCTCATTTCAATCCAAGGAAAACTGATTTGATTGCCCGTAAGACCAAGGTCATAGAGGAATCAATAGGAAGAGAAATCGTCAACGTTGACTGTTTTGACTGTCATGCTGACACGGTGAAAAATGAGATAAGGATGCCAAATGCTGAGGTTTGCAGTGAGTGCCATGAAAGACAGGTACGTCAGTTCAACAGCGAGAAGGACCATGGCCGTCCTAACCACATACAGGCGATGGAAGCTAACGTTCTTGTTCCATGGTATGCTGAGGCGAGTAGAAGGGGATGGCAGGCAGGTAATGGAGGTTGTGACATGTGTCACGGTATCTCTACCAAGTGCGATCCATGCCATACAAGGCACTCATTCTCTGCTGCTGAGGCGAGACAACCAAAAGCTTGTATGACTTGCCACATGGGTCCTGATCATCCGGATTCTGAGTCTTATGGTGAGTCAAAGCATGGAATCATTCTAGAGATGGAAGGAGAGGAATATAATTTTGATAAACCTCTTGCTCATGTACAGGTTGGTGATGACTATCGTACGCCAACATGTCAGTTCTGCCATATGTACCAAGGTGGTGGAAGGTTCACGCATAATTTTGTCTCAAAGGGTATCTGGCGTATGGGTACGGTTCCTCCGTCAAATATTGAGTATGAGTCATCACTCAAGGATTATCCTTACGGGATAAATATTATTGCTCCAAAGATTGATCTATACTCAGATGAAAATCTTGATAAGAGGGACAAGTGGATTGAAGTCTGTTCAAATTGCCATAGTCCTCGGTTTGCGACTACCTGGTTAGAACAGCTCGATGAATACATGTTCCAGGCTTTCAAGATTACAGATAGTGCACAGTTAATAATTGATAAGCTCATTGCTGACGATATTCTCTACCCGTCCGTGGCAGAACGTGATATCTATCCACTTGGTGATGTGCTTTCAGATCTATTGCCGGCATCTTTAGTCGGTGATGGTGTATATAACGCATTCAAGACACTAGGAGGAAAGGTTCCGGTTGTCGGACCTATCCTTGGTGTGTATGCTATGTTTTATCAGGGTGAGAATAACCCGTCTTTAATAGAGACAGAATATGCAAAGATGTGGTTCTGGTATAAACTTCAGGGCTACAAAGGTTATGCTCACGCCCAGCAGGACGTAATGTGGTGGTGGGGGCAGGCACCAATGCTCATGCAGCTTGGAAAGATACAATCAGAGAATATGAGATTGCGTAGAGAGCATGCTTTAGAGCAAGGCTTGGGCGGAGCTCAGACGGTTTCTCACGGCAAGAGCGAAAGCCACAGTGCTGCAAAGAAGACTGTTATTCCAACAGGTAATGTGTGGGAAGTAGAAGAGTTGGATTATTAAATAAGTGTATTAATGCGGATGCAATTTGTCCGTAGTGATAAGATAGAAAAAAGGCGCTCAGATAATGAGCGCCTTTTTTTTTAATCAAATCAGAAAATAGAGATACCTTTATTGCTTGAGATAACTATCCATACAGACAATTTAATTAGATTGCTCGATGTCTCTTTTATATAATACAGATCATTTTTTCGTTAACAAAAACTAGTGAAATGAATATGAAGATAATAGGCTTATTATTTCTGTTAGTGGCGTTATTTGCCGGTTCATCTCTTTATGCACAAGGAGAGAAACCAGTAGATACAAACCGGCATAAAGCACAGGAGCTAGAAAACTTTGCTGAATATCTTAAGGCGGCAGAGATGTATGAGAAATCCGTGCAGGCAGAAAAGGATTCTCCAGAGTCGATAAAATCAAACATAGTGACAGGTCTGAATCAAGCTGCTTACTATTATTCTCTGGCCGGGCAATATAAAACGGCTACCAATAAAATTGAAGAAGCTTTGAAAATAGCCGGAAAACTTGATAGGGATGATCTTGTTGCTGACTGCCTTAACCGCTTTGGGTATTTCTATAATTATTTGAAGAGGCATGATGTTGCTATCAAGTATTATCTGGAGGCTTTAGATATATACAGAAAACTGGGGCAGGAGGGTAAAGTTGCTACAAATCTTAACTACGTCGGCAATACTTACAACTTTTTGGGGCAACATGATACGGCAGTAGACCACCTTGAGAGAGCTTTAGATATATATAAAAAGCTGGGCAGGGAAGACAGGGTCGCCTCAGTCCTCGATAATATTGGTAGAGTCTACGAAACCATCGGAAAATATGATACTGCCATTGAGTACTATGAAAAAGCGTTAGCCATAGATAGAAAGCTGGGGATTGAAGAAAAAATTTCAAACGGGCTTAACAACATTGGTAATATTTACAAATTCCTGGAGCAATATATTACCGCCATCAAGTATTATGAAGAATCTTTAGAGATGTATAGAAAATTGTGGAAGAAAGACAGTATTTTCTTTCGGCGCAGGCTTAATAAGATTAGCGATATTTGCAAATCTACGGGTCAATACGAAAAAGCTTTTAAGTATTATGAAGAGACCCTGGATATATACAAAAATCTGGATCAGGGTAAGGACGTTGCTGCCTGCCTCAACAATATTGGCAGCGTTTACCAATCTCAAGGGCAACATGAAAAGGCCATCAAGTATTTTGAAGATGCTTTGGGTATAGCCAGAGAACCTGAGCAGGACGGTAACACTTCCATAAGTCTAAATAATATTGGCAATGTTTATAATGCTCTGGGGCAATCGGACAAGGCCTTAGAGTATTATGAAAAGGCATTAGAAGTAGACAGAAAACTAAGTGAAGGAGTGAAGGAGGTCCTTGTTTCTAAAAATCTAAATCTGTATTACCGCTTCTACTGGAACAAACATGATAAGATTATTTACCCTTATGAGCAGGTTCTGGCTGATGATGATAATATTGAGAAAGATACTGATATCTACAGAGACCTCAACAGAATTGGCATAATTTCCATCTCAAAAGGCAAATACAAAACTGCAATCGAACACTTTAAGGAATCGGTATCCATAATAGAAGAACTACGTAAAAATGCGACCGGGAAAATACGTAAACGCTTTTTGAGCGATCTAACATACGCCTATCAACTACTGACGCTTGCCTATACTAAAGATAATGATGCCCATTCAGCATTTCAGACAATTGAGCTCATCAGGGCAAAGCTTCTGATTGAAAGATTTGCTTCAAATGAAAGATACATAAAAAAACGTGAAAAATGGATTTGGCCGCAGGAGGTAGAGAAGATCCAAAAAACGCTGGATGATGATACGGTATTAATTGCCTACGCAAATGTTAACCTGGAAAATATAGTACAGATTGCTATTACGAGAAAAGGAATTACTGGTAAGGAGATATCGCGTAAGGGCTTTGTCCGATCGTCTATTAACAAATACGACACGCAGATAAAATCGTTATTAATAAATCAACACAGTCTAAGTGAAAATAAAAATGATTTTAATAATATTGTCAACTATTATGGCTCATTATTAAGGGAGCCTCCGTTGTCGGATCTGAGAGACGGTGGAACCGATATTAAAGGAGGCGGAGTAAGCCCGCATAAAGCAAATGCCAAAGAGATTGGAAGAGGGTTATATGAACTTCTCATCAAACCTATAGAGGAACATATTAAGGACAAGAAACACCTGATTGTCGTCCCGGGTGGAATTTTGACCTTTGTACCTTTCGGAACCCTCATAGACGAGAACGGGCAATATCTGGTAGAAAAACATAGCATAAGCTACATCCACTCTTTGGGTATGCGTAAGCTCATCAGAAAACGAAAATACGAAGAAGAACGTAAGCCGTTACTGGTATTTGGAGGTGCCGTTTACGAAGATTCGGATTTTAAGGCAGAAATGATAGAGAACAGAGTCCAGCTGTCTGTATTGACAAAAAACATTTATTCTAATCTTGAAGAGATCCAGATGGATCTTTTAATGAAAAGTCTTTATCCTTTTGTTGAAAATATTCGATCTGTTGGAAATGCCTACAACGTCCTGGGTCTCTCTTCCTGGCCTGGCATACCGGAAACATTGAATGAGGTTAATCAGATAAAAAAAACAATCAATAAGTCAAATATTTTTACCGGTAAAAATGTAACGGAAAAAGATATAAAGGAGCTGTCCGATGACTGGAAATTCTATGATTACAAAGCGCTTCATTTTGCCACTCACGGTCTTGTGGTACCGGAGGTACCGGAACTTTCAGCTTTGGTTTTGTCTCAATCTAAAGAGAAGGGAAGAGAAGATGGTTATTTACGTACAGAAGAAATTGCAAAAATGGAAATGAGAGCAGATATGGTAAGCCTGTCTGCATTTGATATCGGTTTGGGAGGGATTTACGAGGATGATGGTTTTACCAGGTTAATCCATTCCTTCTTTTTAGCCGGCGTTAAGGCGGTTTCTGTATCACTTTGGAGAGTGGCTGATGAGTCTACATCACAGTTTATGGCGACAATGTACGGCCTGGTCCAGGACAAGGACATGGGTTATTTAGATGCCATCACAGAGGTGAAACGGCAATTTATATATGGCAACTTTGGCGAGAAGTATAAGGATCCATACTACTGGGCACCATTTGTGTATTATGGGAATTAGGTGATTAAAGGATTCAGTTTTTTACATAATGTTCTGATCTTGGGCATGCACCACAATCCGGGCAGCCATCTGTAAAACAATCAGGCGTAAATTCCTGTTCAAAAGATTTCTTTCTCTCGCTTATCAGGAATTCTTTTATCAGTCCACAGCTAAGATGCTCCCATGGAAGGACTTCGTCTTCTCTTCTGCCTCTAGATAAATAAAAGCTTTCATCCAAGCCTGCTTTCTCAAACGCAATTTTCCATTTATTATAATCGAAATGGTCATCCCAGGAGTCAAACCGGCAACCATCCTGCCAGGCGTGAAGGATTACTTGTCCCAGTCTTCTGTCACCACGTGCAAATATTCCTTCCAGTATGCTTCTCTCCGGTTTGTTGAATTTCACACGAATTCTTCTGTGCTTAATCTTATCCCTTATGATGCGCATAATTTCCTTTATTCTTTCCAGTGAAATCATTGGTTCCCATTGAAACGGGGTATGTGCTTTGGGGACGAAGGTTGATATCGTTATATTCACGTTTCCATGTGAACCCTTAACCTCTTTCTTGAGGCTGGAAATTTTGTAAGCCAGATTTGCTATCTCTTCAATGTCCTCGTCAGTTTCAGTAGGGAGGCCAACCATAAAGTATAGTTTAACCAGATTCCATCCCTCTTTATATGCCTCTTTAACTCCTGCAAAGAGATCATCGTTTGAAATGTTTTTATTGATTACCTTTCTGAGCCTTGTAGTTGCGGCTTCAGGGGCCAATGTCAAACCTGATTTGCGTACCGTGTTGAGAAGAGAAGGTAACTCAGTCAACTGATCAGAAACCCTCAGGGAAGGGAAAGCAATATTTACTTTCTTCTGATCGAAGGCCTCCCCCATACTGATCATTAAATCTTTCAGATGCGGATAGTCGCTTATTGATAGTGCACCGAGTGATATTTCGTCGTGTCCCGTGTTACGATAGCAATCTGCGGACATATTCAGGATTTTATCCACTGATCGTATCCTGTTTGGCCGTTTTGTCATTCCTGCCTGGCAGAATCTGCATCCTTGTGTGCAGCCCCGCATAACCTCAATTGAGATGCGGTCAAAGACGGTCTGTACATATGGTATAATCGGCTTTTCAGGAAAATATGTTTTACCAAGGTTGCTTACTGATGCACCATGCACAACAGGAGGGACATCGGGCAGGTTTGGTTCTATCTTGTTTATAACGCCATCAGAATCATAAGTGACATCATAAAGAGAGGGAGCATAAAGATTTTTCATCTCTTTCACAAGTGATGTGATCTTCTTCTTCCTAGATAAATTGTTCGTATTTTTAAGTGCCTTAAAATATTCAATAAATTGAGGAAGCTTTTCCTCTCCATCACCTAAAAAGAATATATCAATAAAGTCGGAGATTGGTTCGGGAGTAAGTGCCAAGGGCCCGCCGGCAATAATTAACGGGTCACTCTCTGTCCTGTCTTTGCTTTTCAGTGGTATCTTTGCAAGGTCCAGCATATTAAGCACGTTTGTAAACGACATCTCATATTGGAGAGAGAAGCCAACAACATCAAATTCTTTTAAAGGTCTGAATGTCTCCAGAGAATATAATGGTACATCGTGTTCTCGCAGAGCCGTTTCCATGTCATACCATGGCGCAAATACTCTTTCACAAGCAGTGTCTTTCCGTTCGTTCAAAAGACCGTATAAAATTTGCATGCCCATATGTGACATCCCTATTGCGTACGTATCCGGAAATGCCAGGGCAAAGGTAACGTCTATATCGTTATCTTCCTTTTTGATGGAATTCCACTCATCTCCAATATACTGTCCGGGGGTTTCCACAAAAGGTAGAATTTTGTCTTCAACATAACTTCGAATATTATTCATAAAATCCATCCTTCGCTAAAGCTACTCTATTCCTCATTCTTACATTAAATATAAATGATAATGCTATAAAGGATGATATCAGGGAAGATCCTCCATAGCTAATAAATGGTAATGGCAAGCCGGTAATTGGTGCAAGCCCTATTGTCATGGCAACGTTTATTAGTATTTGGGCGGCAAACATTGCAGTAAAACCTGTCACAATCAGCCTGCCATATGGGTCGCGGGTGTTTAATGCAATTCCGATACAACATGCAATAAAAACGACATAAAGGCACAGGAGCGCACCGGCTCTATAAAATCCCCATTCTTCTGCTATTACAGAAAAGATAAAATCCGTATGCCCCTGTGGAAGAAAGTTAAGCTGGCTCTGTACGCCTTTGCCCCATCCGCTTCCAAAACTGCCGCCGGAACCAATAGTTATTAATGACTGAACTCTTTGATAGCCTTCTCCAAAGTTACTTACTGTATGGGGCCAGAGAAAACTTACGACTCTCGCTTTCTGGTAGCTATGAAGCACAAAATACCAGAAAAGAGGAATGGTTGATAAGGTTAAAGCTATGATAGTAAACATATACCTGGTTTTAACACCGGCAATGAACATAATTGAAAAAAATACAGGAACCAGGATCAAGCTTGTACCAAGGTCCGGTTGTTTCATAATTAATGTCATTGGCAGGAGCGTCAATGCTAACGGAAAGATAATACCACTAAATCCTTCAACACTCTTTTTGTCCACAAAGTATCTTGAAAGTACTAAAACAAGGGCGATCTTCATCATTTCAGAAGGTTGAATGGAGATGGGACCCACCATCAACCACCTTTGTGCTCCGTATACTGTTTTACCAAATAACAAAACTAAAAACAAACAAAAGAGAACTATTAAATATAAAATATAAGAAATTTTTCCAATTGAATAATAATCAATTATTAACAAAGCAGAAAAGACTACAATTCCAACGCCTATCCAGATTATTTGCTTAAATGCAAAACTCTCTGATGAAGCACTCCATACAAAGAAAAAACCGGTAGCCAGAAACAGGCAAACGACTAAAAAGATCAGCCAATCAAAATTTCTTAAACCAACGAGACGATACATATAAACAGTTCTCCTTAAACTTTAATATTTGTTGCACGGTGCTCCAGTGTGGAAGCGATCTACAATCGTTTGTAGACAGTGAAGGTGTGTATGTTTCACTTAATCTACTTTACAGACTAGATTCCGACTGCGTCAAAATTTCCCAAACTATAGGGCCGGCAACTGCCGCACCGTGCCCTTTAGTGTGCTCAACAACAACAACAAAACAGTATTTCGGGTTTTCAAATGGGGCGTAGCCGACAAACCATGCATGATTTTCATCTGGATTTGCTGTTTGTGTTGTTCCGGTTTTTCCTGCTACTTGCAACTCTTTCAGGCCTGTCTTTTTAGCGGTGCCACTGGTCACTACCTTACGCAATGAATGTTTAATAATATCCATAGTTCTTTCTGATATGTCTATTTTTTCAGTTAGTTCATATTTATTGTTTACTAATATATTTCCATTGTAATCGGATATTTTCTGGAGAATATGTGGCTTCGTATACCAACCGCCATTCGCAATTGTGGCTATCATCCTCACGATCTGTATCGGTGTAACCAGCATTGAACCCTGGCCTATGGACAAGTTTATCGTTTGTGAGAAGGAAGTTGATTTTGGAAAATTTCCTTTCTTTTCATAAGTCAGGCCAATATCTGTTGTATTTCCTAAACCAAAATTTTCTGCCCATTTTCTTAATAATTCTCCTCCCAGAATTTTTGCCGTTTCGTAGAAGAAGATATTACATGAATATTGTATGGCCTCTTCAACATTCAATAAACCGTGACCTTGCCTTGTATGGCATCGAAAACGGATATTTCCAACTTTCAATGACCCGTAACAGGGAAAGTGAGAATTTTTATCTATTTTGTTTTCTTCCAGTGCCGCAATTGCAGTGATTATTTTAAAGGTTGAT
>JABGRF010000028.1 GCA_018648405.1 Candidatus Scalindua sp. | reverse complement strand
TTTATTTTGTCCTGCACAATCTTGAGATTTGCGTTCACAACTGTACCATCAAGTACAGCTATAACTTCTCCTTTTTTTATGAATTGCCCACGTTCCAGATTTAATTCCTGGATTACAGAGCTTCCTGTAGCCTGAATCTCAATGTTAGGTGCAGTGTTAGTGAATTTACCTCGTGCAGACACTGTTTTATCAACGAAAGAAAAAGAAGCCCAGAGAGTCATGACCAAGATAAAAACCAGCAAACTGCCGGCTGCCATTATTACTGGTTTTGAGGCAGGACTGGAGTATATTGATTCTGTATCATCAAGATTATATACAGCAGCTTCGTCAGTTTTGACATCAATATCTTCTTTGTCCGGATCGCTGACATTGAAGTGCGCTTCAAGCATGCTACCGCTTGCTTTTTTATTTGCAGAACGTACATAACCTGACAGTCTAACCATCATGTTATAAGCAGCTTCCGGTTTCTTTTCTAAATAGTGTAGAAATGCTCTCTTATCAACTTCCTGTATCTTGCAGTCAGTTGACGCACGGGCGGAGGCACTTCTGGGAGAACCGTCAATAATTGCCATTTCTCCAAAAATGGAGCCTTTATCTACTTTTCCAAGAACCTGATCTCCGTCGGTAGATTTTCGCACAATTTCAACAGTACCCTCAGTCAGGACATAAGCATAACCTGCTTCGTTACCTTCTTGAAAGACGTAGTCCCCTTTAGCTAATTCTAAGATCCTGGGTCCCTGAGTGGTATTTGTAGCCATTTAATTTTCTGTACTAACTTAGTGCATTTAATTTTTTTTCTTTTTCCAGCATTTCCTGATACATTTGACAAGACTCAGTCAGCTCCGCATGAGTGCCCTGTCCAACAATCCCGCCTTCATTTAAGACAATTATCTTGTCATATTTACTAATTGCATCTAATTCATGAGTTATTACGTTTTGAGCATCAAAGACTGTTCTGTCATTTGAAATTGAGGAGAAATTTTCCTGCAGTTTAAGACGTGTATTTATATCAAGAGGATCCGCAAATTCATCCAGCAGCAACACTTTAGGATTTGCCAGCAAAGCCCTTGTGAGTGCCAGCAGACTGGAACCTGCACCGGCTAACTGGGAGGCGTTTTCATCAATAATTGTATGAATACCTTCAGGTAGTTTAAGCAGATGTTCATCAAATCCTGTTAAAGAAAAAAGTTCATCCAGCTCACGGTGTCCGATGTTTGCTGAAACACGGAAGAGATTATCTTCAATTGTGCCTTTAAAGAAAACAGGATTTTTACTTAGCAGCATGACCTGCGAGCGGTAATGAGACAAATCGTATTGGGTAATACGTAGACCATCAATGTCCATTTTACCTTCTGTAGGTTGATAGACACCTGCAATCAGATTTAATAAAGTCGTTTTACCTGCTCCGGAAGGCCCGATAATAGCTATTTTATCTTTAGCCCTGATATCGAAAGATATATTTTTTAATGCTTTTACACCTGCAAAATCAATTGAAATATTTGTCAGCGAATATTTTCCTTTAAGATTGCTATGAATGCCTGCACCCATCCGTTCCTTATCTTTATTCCAAATATCTCCGACTTGTGAAATAAGTCCTAACAGCTGATTTTTTTCGGACAACAAGGTGATCCCCGCGATAACAGGTGCAACCAGTCTTCCTGCAACCATGTTAATCGCAATGATTGAACCTGCAGACAATTCTTCCATGAAAACTAACTGGACTCCTGTAAAAATAATCACAACAGTCATTGCTTGCTGAAGGAAACCATTAAACTCTGTAGAGGTGCTGTTTACCTGTTCTTTTTTTGATCTGACTCTGATAGAAGCAGCTGCTAGTTCACGCCAATGTTTTTTTTGTGTTTCTTCTTCTCCCAATTCCTTCAGCATATACATCCCGCTCAAGGTTTCACGAATCAAACTGCCTTTATGTCCTTCTATTCCGGAAAGATCTTCAGATATTTTTTTACCAATATTGTTAAATATTATTTTGT
>JABGRF010000176.1 GCA_018648405.1 Candidatus Scalindua sp. | reverse complement strand
ATAACATTTACGCCAACAGCGTCTATCTTTTTTACTTTCGATTTTGAAAGATACAAAATGATGTCTATATCGTGAATCATCAAATCCAAAACCACGCCTATATCGGCAGAACGGAAAGTAAATGGGCTCAACCGGTGGCATTCTATGAATTTCAATGAAACATCAAGCTTTTTGATAGCCTCTAGCGCAGGATTAAATCTTTCTATGTAACCTGGCTGTAATATTGTTGAGCTTTTTTTGCTCAGCATTATTAAGTCTTCAGCCTCGGATACTGTGCCCGTCATAGGCTTTTCTACTAATACGTGAATACCGTTATTAATTAGTTCTTTGGTAATTTTATAATGGGACTTGGTAGGCACAACAACACTAGCCGCATCAACTCTATCCAGGATCTCTTCGAATGAACTATAATATCTGGTTTTACAACGCAGTGCAACCGCTTCACCAGCATCTTTATTAGTATCCACAACACCCACAAGACTGACGTCCGGCATCTCGGAATAAATACGTGCATGTGCCTTGCCGAGATGACCTACTCCTATTACTACAACCTTCAATTTTTCCAAAGCTTTTTATCTCTTATGTCGTATTTGTTAAAGTTGACCGTAAAGACTCCCTGTATCTACCGAATTTACCCTTATCAGTGTTTCTAAAGAAGTCTATGAGAACTTTTATTTCTGGCATCAGGTTTTCCTGGTTCTCTAACGCGGAAAGAATCTGGCTTCTATTCAATGTTTCTGAACGGAATAGCTGTTTAAATGCTTCCTTTATGGTATTGATGCTGTCTTGCGAGAATCCAGATCTTTCCAAACCTATCACATTGACTTTTCGAACCTTAGCAGGATTACCTTCTACTATCATGTATGGAGGCACATCCTGGACAATCCTTGAAAGTCCGCCCACATAGGAGTGTTGGCCAATAGTTACAAAAGGCTGTATGCCCGCCAGACCCAACAACTTAGCGTGACTTTCAACCTTTATATGTCCTCCTAAAAGCACTCCATTGGCAAGGAGAACATTATCTTCAATGATACAATCATGTGCGATATGCGAACATGACATAAAAAGATTGTTGTCACCTATCAGTGTCTCTCCACCACCTACTTCAGTTCCCGTATTGATTGTAACACTTTCCCTAATAACGTTGTCACTCCCGATTATGAGGGTTGACTGCTCTCCGTAATATTTTAAATCCTGAGGTTCTGCCCCTATTACTGAATTAGGAAATACTACGTTGTTTTTAGCTAAGGTTGTATTACCTGTAATTGTAACGTTGTTGTGAATGACGCTTCCTTCACCAATTTTCACATTTTTGTCTATTACCGAATAAGGACCGATTTCTACGTTATCGCCTATTACGGCTTCTGAATGAATAATAGCTGTCGAATGTATTTTCATTTGAGATGTACTTATTTATTTTATAGAACTAATACTTCAATAGCTTAGCTCAAAAAAAGAAATTCTTATTCAGTGATGAGAGCTGATCGAATTGTTTAATAAGAAACTCTAGCGGTACATTGAATCTTATTTCTGAGTTTCATCTTTAAAGCATTCAAAAATCTTTTCTGCCAAACGAGTATTTAAATAGTGTCCTGATTTAGTTGCAACTATACGAGCATACAATGTGAGGTTAGTCAGATAAAGATCACCTATAATGTCTAGTATCTTATGCCTTACGCATTCATCTGGAAACCTTAACTCCGCAGGGGCCATGGACAGGGGCTTTGTTACTGTGCCATCTTCTTGTAATATCAGGCTATTATCATCAGTAACTCCTTTTCCCAATCCCAATTTTTTATATTCTTCAATAACTGTGCACAAACCGAACGTTCTTGCAGGCGCTATTTGAGTGCTGAAGTTATTTTCAGTCATCTCGATTTCAAAACATTGCCTGTTTAAGAATGATCCGTTAAAATCAAGAATGTAGGAGAGAGAGAGTCCTTTGTCATATGGCATGGCTACCATGCTTGCATCGCCATCACTTACTCTTATTTCCTCTTGCAAATAGAATGTTTTTTTTGGCTCTGCAAGTGTTTCGATACCTGTACCTTTGAGTAGCTGAAGGAATAGAAGGGAGCTACCATCTCCTGCCGGCATCTCATTGCTATTAACTTCTATCTCAATATTGTCAATACCGAGTCCGGATAAAGCAGCCATGACATGTTCAACGCTTTTTACTCCTACCCCATTTTTTTCTAATGTTACCAGCCGTTTTGCACCATAGAGCATTTCAATATTTGCTGGTACTTTTGGATGACCCTCAATATCAGTACGCACAAAGACTATTCCCGTGTTTGCAGGAGATGGTTTAAAGCGGAGCTTAACTTCTTCTCCGGTAAATAATCCTATTCCTGAATACTCTGCTACTCTTGAAATTGTTCGCTGAAGTTTATCCAAGCTTTATCCATTCTCCTTTTACTTGGAATATGAAGTATTTAACGCATCTATTACGTCTAATGTAATGTCAACTGAATCGGAATGATATAAAACAGTTCTTATTCCTATTTTAAATTGAAGATCAGAAATCTTCCCACTCTTTACATCGGATTCTTCTTTTTTAATAACAAGATCAAAACCCTCTTGTTTTCCTATTTCTTCAACTTTTTGTACTACTTCTTGATAAATATTTTCGAAGAAATCTTTATATTTTTTGAGTAGCTGCCTTTCTGCAAATTTTGCATAACCTTCAAGCTCTACATTTTTTCTTTCCAACAGATTTTCGTTACTATTTCTACTTTCACTGCCCAAATCAAGTAGCTGAGTCTCCTCATCTAGGTCTATGATTTCTTTTCTTTTTTTATTTATTTCATCTTGAAATCCTTTTTCCTGTTCTTTCAACTCCTGGTCCAGATCTATTCTCTTTTGATATTTCTCAAATACACTGCTTATATCTACTATACCAATCTTAAACTCTTCTGCTTCAGCATTTGCGAGGTTTATATTTATGCAAATTAGACTTGCTAATAAAGCAAATACAATACACATAATTGGCACCCTAACGAATGTTAATTTCATAATATCAAATTCCTTTCCTTATTTATTAGAAGATAGACAATAAAGGGCTTACTAACGTCCTCCAAAGTTGAATGTTACCGCCTGCTCATCATCTTTGTCTTTTCTTATGAATGGGAAGCCAAAGTCAATGGCAACAACAGAGTTTCCCATAAATGGCACTTTTGCCCTGAAACCAAAGCCTATTGTGGCGCGAAAGTTACTAAAGTTTAAGTCATTCGTATCGGTATCCGCTTTTCCTGTGTCAACAAAAAAAGCGCCTCTGACCATATCACCGTAAACAGGCAGGGTATATTCGGCTGATGCAAGGAGTAACACCTTACCACCGACTTGTTCAGTTGATACCTCATCTGTCTCGCTGATTGGACCCACACCCCTGAAGGCAAAACCTCGAATAGAATTGGCACCTCCGGCAAAGAAATTCTCAAAGATAGGTATACCCTCATCTGAAGTTGCTTCAATAACACCTAACGTTCCACCGTACGAGAACACATGTTTGCCCCTCCAGTCAGGAAAATTGAAAACGGTATGATACTTTGTCCCCTTTGCTACAAATTTTATCATGTCAACATCAAGGCCTGAGAACTGCAGAGATGACGTTATTTTATAACCTTTCGAAGGGGACATTCTGTTGTCCAGTCTATTTATCATCGCGGTTAGTTCCAAGCTTAGTTTTCTACTACTTCCTTCTTGGTCCTTCACAATATTAGGCGCATCACTGTCAATATTTTGTATTCCAATTACCTCAAAGTTTGGAGTAACACCTAGCCTCAATCCCCTGAGCACAGTCTTACCGACACTCATTTTGAAGCCTTTTCTTTCTTCGTCATAGTCCTCCCTTGCTCTCCGGAGAATATTAGCGCTAAGCCCCATACTATATCCTGAATCAAAAATAGCAGGATTATTAAACGAAAACACTCCCTCTGTTCTATCAAGCCCCGGACTAAATCTCATTGTTATTGTGTGGCCCCCACCCCGGAATGCATTACCTGACATGAAATCTTTCATGTCCTTCGGAAAATCAAATATATCAAAGTTTTTGTCAGTATATGAGACGTCTCCAAAGAGCCCGGAATTGGCACCAAACCCTCCGCCAAACCTTAACATTCCAGTTCTACCCTCTTTTACATTAACGATCATGTTTTTTGTGTTATACTTTGTTCCGGGCAGATAAGTAATCGCTGAAGCAGCACCACTTTGGCTATCAAAATATCCTGTACCTGTCAATCTTTGTTCACTTCGCTTGATTTTCTGTGTATCAACCCTCTCTCCCGGGAAAAAGCTTAAATTCCTACGTATGACATTGTCTTTTGTCTTGTCGTTACCAGATATTATAACTTTTTCTATGAAGAATCTCTCATTTTCAATGACATTGAATGTTATATCAATTTTGGGATCCACCTGTTGGTAAGTATACTCCGCTTTGACATTTGCATTAAGATAACCTTGCTTACCATAGGCCATGCGTATACCCTGTGAATCTTTCTGGAGAGATTCCGGAAGAAAAGCACTTCCTCTTTTTAATTCAAGCATGCCAATTATCTCATCGCTAGTGAAAAGCTTATTTCCTTTTATGCTTACATTGTCAACATGGTACCTATCACCTTCATCTATTGACACATGGACAAACATCTTCGTCCTATCTGAGCTGTACTGTTCTTTCCATGTTACATCTGCATCTAACCATCCTCCGCTTCCATAGAAGCCCTTTACCCTATCAACATCCTCTTCAAATTTGGTCTTATCAAATTTACCAGGATAGATAAAACGAGGAAACTTCCTTCTCTTAGTAGTAACGATTTTAGCAAGCCTCTTTGAAGAGAAAATCTGGTTTCCTTCAAAGGCTATCTCTTTTATGTAGATCTTCGAACCTTCTCGGATTCTAAATGTTATATTCACATATCCATCTGTTTTTTTCTCTTCGCTCTTGACTTCAATATTTGAAAATCCTTTGCCCTGGTAAATCTCACGAATTTTGTCTTCGTCCAATTTTAATAAATAACGCTTTAAATGATCTCCTTCTCTTATCTGTATGCCTTCTCTGAGTTTTTTTGTTTTAACCTCAGCATTGCCTGCAAAGAAAATACTTCTTACGACAGGGCGTTCTAATACAAGGAAAATCACCTTGACGCCACCCTCATATGCCTCTACTTCTACTTCTATGTTATCGAAAAAACCCAATAGCCAGATAGCATCAACATCCTGACTTATTGCCTTTGGGTCGTAAACATCTCCATGATTAGTTTTTATTGCAGCTTTTATTGCGGAACTGCTTATCCTGCTATTACCTTTAAATTCTATTTTTTTTACGATCGCCGAAACGTTTTCATTTCCCTGAGCATTAAGTAGCTTACCGCCGTCTAACGCGAAGAAAAGAACGAAAACAATAGCAAATATTTTAATCTGTTTATATGACATAGATCTATAATGTATCAAACGAATCTAATGAAGCATCACTTATGTAGTCTTCGAATCTCAGAATTTCACGAAGAAAAGTAAGTTTTACTTTACCCGTGGGACCATTTCTTTGCTTTGCAATGTTTACTTCAACCATGCCTGGATTTTTAGTCGGATCGTAATAATCTTCCCTGTGCAATAACATAATCACGTCTGCGTCCTGTTCAATAGATCCAGATTCACGCAGATCAGACATTCTTGGCGTGTGCCCTTCGCGTGTTTCTACTGATCGATTCAGCTGTGAAACGGCAATCACTGGTACATTTAATTCCCTGGCCAACGCTTTCAAACCTCGCGAAATTCCGGAGATTTCCTGTTGTCTGTTTTCTGAACTTCTACCTTCCATTAGCTGCAGATAGTCGATAATAACTAACTGAATATCATATTGCAACTTAAAGCGCCTGGCTTTAGCGCGTATTTCAAGGAGACCAAGTCCAGGTGTGTCATCAATAAATATTGACGATTCTGATAAATCACCCATTGCTATAGGAAGCCTTGACCAGTCGTCATCGCTAAGCGTACCTGTACGCATTAAGTGCGCATCAATCTTAGCAGCTGAACACAACATGTTTTGAGATATTTGCTGGGCTGACATTTCCATCGAAAAAATCAGCATTGGCATTTTATCTTTTGGATTTTTTAGATTTGCACCAACATGTTCTGCAATATTCAACACAATACTTGTTTTGCCCATACTGGGCCTTGCTGCAATAATTATCAACTCGCCTCTTTGCAATCCGCATGTTATTTCATCCAGATCCGCAAAACCAGTTGGTATACCTGTTAATGTACTATCTCCCTCGTGCAGGCTTTCTATGTAGTCCCAGGTACCCTGAAGTATGTCATGCATACTCGTAGTTGGCTTTGAAAATTTACGCTGAGTTATGTCAAATATTTCTTTTTCAGCGATATCTAATAGTTCGTCGGATTCTAAAGAGTCGCTGTATGCCTCATGTTGTATTTTTGCTGTGGCTGCAATTAGATCTCTTTTTACAGTCTTCTCTCGTACGATTTTAGCGTAGTATTCTACATTTGAGGCGATTGGAACTGATTCTTCCAATTCCATTAAATACCCGGCACCACCTACCTTTTCTAATAGAGATAACCGGTTTAGTTCATCTTTCAAAATGACAAGATCAACCGCATTGTTATTGTCGTAGATGTTTACAATTGTATCGAAAATATGTTGATGTGCAGTTTTGTAGAAGTCGTTTTTGCTTAAACTTTCTGTTACAAGGCTGATTGCTTCATTATCTATTAACAAAGAGCCTAAAACACTTATTTCTGCTTCTATGTTGAAAGGTTGTGTTTTTTCTTGTAACAGCCCTGTTGTCATTGTTTAAGCCTCTGTCTGTTAACAGTTTTTAAGAAGGGTAACTAAAACAGGATTTTTTGTGGTTAAGCTTTATCTGATTTTGAGTTATTTTCAGATGAAGCTTGCTGGGGGTCTACTGCCTTTTCAGATTCACTTACAATCCATACCCTGCATTGTGCGTTAACATCAGGATGCAGCACCACAGTTATATTGTGCAGTTCACATTTTTTAATCGGGGCTTCAAGGATTACCATCTTTTCATCTATTTGGAAACCTTTCTCTGACAGTACTTTTGCAATATCAGCGGCAGAAACAGAACCAAAAAGCTTTCCTTCTTTATTTGTTTTAACAGTGATGGTATAGGATATGTCCGCAATCTTAGCTGCTAATACCTGAAGATCCTTGATTTCTTCTTTTCTTTTTTCCTCATTTTTTCGCACTTGCAGGTTAATTTGTTCAATGTTTCCTTTGGTTACAACGGTGGCAAGTTTTTTAGGCAATAGGTAATTCCTCGCATAACCATTTGCGACATCCACCACATCCCCAACGTTACCTAATTTCTTGATCTCTTTTTTTAATAATATTTTCATGGGTTAATAATCCTATAGCCAACTAATACGGACAAGCTGTTTTAATGAAAAGAAATAGAATACAAATGAATTTTCAGGTATATTTTGTAGCTCAAGATAGCAGTGCCATGTGCCTGGCTCTTTTTAAGGCAATTTTCACTGAGCGCTGATGCTTAGTACAATTACCCGAACGCTTTTTGGAGAGCAGTTTTCCCTGGCTTCCTACGAGCTTTTGTAAATAATGCATATCTTTGTAATCGACAGACTCTACTTTAGACCTGCAAAAACGGCATTTCGTAGCAAATTCTTGGTATTTTTTCTTCTTGTGTGGTGCTTCGGTAGTCTTTTTCTTTTTAAATTTTCGTTTCATCAATACAGTTCTTTATAAAATTGTTAAAATTGATATATATTTAAAATGGTATTTCTTCCTCGTTAACATCATTTGGTGCTGAGCCTTCTGGAAAACTTGGCCCTTCATCTCTTTTTGTTTTACCGCCTATAAACTGGAAATCTTCAGCTACTACACGCAGAGCGTTACGCTTCTGACCGTCCTTTGTTTCCCATTGTTGAAACTGCAATCGGCCTTCAATAAAAATCGGGTTACCCTTGTTGAAGTATTCATTAATAACTTCTGCACGCCTGCCAAACATATTTATATCAACGTAACACACTTCTTCTTTTTTTTCCCCATCCGGTCCCGACCAGGTTCTATTAATCGCTATTCCAAAACTGGCGATTGCGGTACCGCTTGGTGTATATCTTAATTCAGGGTCTCTCGTAAGATTTCCTATCAAAAAAACCTTATTAAGTTTCGCCATATTCGATCCCCTCCTTATGCTGTTTACGTTGGATTAGGTATACCTTAAATTACTATCTATTCTGACGCGACCGGCTCAGATGGAGCAGAATCCACTTTCTTGGCTTCCGCATCAGCACCATCACTATTAGCTTTAATTCCCTCTACCGGTTTTACAGTCTCTTCTTCAGGCTTCGATTCTCTTATCTTATCCACCTTGACTATCAAAGTTCTTAACACATTGTCCGAAAGCTCAAAATCCCTCTTAATTGGCGTGATCGAATCTTCAGGAGCATTAAAATATATAAGCAAATAAGCCCCTCTTTTGTGTCCTTTCAGTTTATATGCGAACTTTCTATCTTCCCATTTTTCACTCTTAAGAATTTCGGCACCTCTCTTTTTCAAGAGATCTTCGACATGCTTTACGGCCGCTTCCCAATCAGAGCTAGCTACAGTATCGCTAATTATGAACATTCCTTCGTATAATCTCAAAACTTTTTCTCCTTCTAGTTAAACAAACTCATACAGTTGCTTATATCTGTTGCAACCCAACAATTTATTACCTTACACGCTTTGTCAAGAGTACTTTGAATTACATCACTTTCTTCTTTTGTAAAACGTGACAAGACAAATTCTTTCGTGTCTTCCGGAAGACTGTTTCCGACACCAATCCTTAACCTGGGAAAACACGTAGTTCTTAAATGGTTCGAGATTGACTTTAAACCATTATGTCCGCCGCTACTTCCTTTTTCCCTTATTCTTGTTTTTCCCAGGGGGATATTAATATCATCCAGAATTACAAGTATTTCGCTAAGACTGCAATTATACTTTCCTATGATTCTTTTTGTAGGACCACCGCTCAAATTCATAAATAGCTGTGGTTTTACAAAAAGAACCTCTTCTCCTTCGATAATGCATTTGCTAATGACAGAATCGCGATGTTTTTTAGTAAACTCTACATTACAACTCTTGATAAACTCATCTATAACCGCAAACCCGATGTTATGCCTGGTCTTCGTATATTTGTTACCCGGATTCCCAAGTCCAATAACAATTTTCATCAATCCTTGTTTTCTGACTCTTCTTCTTTGTCAGGTTTACGAGCACTAATTATTTCTGGTCCAGCAGCTAATTCCTCTTCTGTTACTTCCTTTTCCTCTGCAGCAAAGTGGGCAGAAACAACAATGGCATCAGTACTTCCAAGTGCTTTCGCGTTGGCCGGAAGTTCTATATCACTAATGTGTATGGTACTTCCAATTTCCAATTCTGAAATATTAATACGAATATTATCCGGAACTGCCGTAGGAAGGCACTCTATCTCAATTTCTTTAAGTGCATGGTCAAGTATCCCTCCCTCCTTAACTCCTGGAGAAGTACCATAAAGCACTATAGGTACATGTGTTACAATTTTTTCTGTCAGATCTGTCCTGACAAAATCAGCATGCAATATCTCTTTGCCGAAAGTATCGAATTGTACCTCTTTTATAAGTGCAGTTTCCTCTGAATTATCCATTTTCAGATTAACCATTTTAGTCCTGGCATCAATTACTTTGGTAAATTCTTTCTTGTCCAAAGAAAGCATGATACTTTCCTGTTTGTGCCCGTATAAAACAGCAGGGATTAAGCCTGCTTTTCTGTTTCTTCTAGATTTGATAGACCCAGAGTCTTTTCTTATTTTCGCCTGTAACTGTTGTGTTTCCATTTGATTTGTTCCCGGATAGCTTAAATTTTAAAACAAAAAAATACGAATAATTAAAAGCTTAATGTTCTGTAAACATTGAACTTATTGACATATTAGTGTGAATCCTTTTTATCGCCTCTCCTAATAACTTCGATACTGACAATACCTTAATCTTGTCACCCATACTTTTCGCCTCTTCGCTCAAAGGAATAGTATCTGTAACGGCTATTTCCTTAATTGGCGCTGCTGACAACTTTTCAATAGCAGCACCACACAGAACAGGGTGAGTTGTTCCTACGTAGATGTCTTTAGCTCCTTTTTCCTTTAAAACCCTTGCTGCCTGACATATAGAACCACCCGTAGCAATCAAGTCGTCTATTATAATGGCATTTCTACCTTCTACGTCTCCAATAACAAAACCAACTTCTATCTCTTCGGGCCCCGTTCTCCTCTTATCTACTACGGCCAATCTCATGTTCAGATGATTTGAATACTGCCTTGCTATCTTTATACCTCCCACATCCGGTGAAACAACGACAAAGTCAGATAGATCTTTTTTCCTGTAGTACTCTGAGATAACAGGGAATGCAAGAAGATGATCCACTGGTATATCAAAAAAACCCTGTATCTGGGCAGCATGCAAATCCATAGTAAGCACTCTATCTGCCCCTGCTTCAGTTATAAGATTCGCAACCAGTTTTGCCGTAATTGGCACCCGGCCCTCATCTTTTCTGTCTTTCCTGGCATATCCGTAATAGGGCAAAACCGCAGTTATTCTGGCGGAAGATGCTCTCTTGAAACAATCTATCAAGATCAACAGCTCAGCAAGGCTGTCATTTACCGGTGCACATGTAGGCTGTATTATGAATATATCAGACCCACGAACATCCTCATCAACCTTGACATCTATTTCACCATCCGGAAATCTTCCGACTGTCGCCTTGCCTAAAGGTATTGATAGATAATCACATACCTTCTCTACAAGTGCAACATTCGAGTTTCCGGTAAATATTTTTATATTATTAAACGTATCTAAACGGTTTTTTTCTTCCATCTTAATTGAGTCCTGAAATATACCCTACTTTGCATCCCGTTACCAGTACAATTTTGTACAACGAGACACAAGAGATGACTAACAGAGCTGTATTTTCTCGCAATAAACAGCGGTAATAACGGTCATGAATATGTTTAAATCAACCGTATCAGGCCACTTTTACCCCAGTTTCCGTTGAAGGCTAAGACGCAGAACAGATAGACAACTACCATCCGCCCCTGAATCAATCGAGGATTTTGCTGATATTATTGCTTCCAAACGTTCACTTCTAAACTGTTAGCAGTACTGACCAACAGCGTTCTCAAGCCACATAATCTATAGGAATTCGCTTCTATATCTAACGTAACTATTTGCCTTAAATACAGTTAACAGACTTTCATTTCTGAAACCGCACAGAGGAAGAATGCTATCAAAAAAAGATATTCAATGCAAGCAAAAACTAATCACGCGACAAATCACATGAAAATGTTTAATTTCTTTGAAACAACTAATTTGTGTTAGTATAATCTCCGTCATACTATTGTTTCGCTTTCAACATGAAAGAAGGTTTAAAATGTTTGATTTTAGTGGTGTTTTAATGATTGGCACTGTCCTTGGGAAATTATTCATTGCTGCAATCCTGGGCGGCATTATCGGATGGGAGAGACATAAACGCGGACGGCCTGCAGGCTTGAGGACGCATCTCCTTGTATGCATTGGTGTAACCCTGATGATGCTGGTTTCAGAACATATTTTTGTCAAATATCAAGGCCACGGCCATAATTCTGTTCTTCGGATCGACCCGGCAAGAATTGCTGCCCAGGTTGTAACAGGCATTGGATTCCTGGGTGCAGGCACGATTATGAGATCTCGGGCTAGTATCAGGGGGCTGACAACAGCAGCATCCCTGTGGGTAGTTGCAGGCATTGGCCTTGCGGTTGGCAGCGGATTCATACTACCTGCCATTTTCACAACCGTTATTGCAATGATGATCCTGACGCTAAACTCTTTTGTTGAAAAAAAATTAAAAAGGAATAAATACAGAACGATGAAAATGCTAATTAGCGGTCAGGGACATTTTCTGGACGACATATCACAGATCCTAGAGAAGCATTCTGTAAAATTAAAAAATTATAAGTTTAAAAATAATATCCAGAAGAACGAGGTTGAGTATGATTTAGACGTCATGTACCAAGACGAAAAATTGCTATTATTTGCCTCGAACGATGTTACAAAGGCAATCAAAGACATAAAGAGTTTCAGTTTGGAATAATTATTTATTTAACAAGGACCACGCTACTATGAAGAAAACCCTCACACTTCTTATTTTCTGCCTTTTGCCTTCATTCTTTTTTCTGGGTGCTTCAGAGCCACAACCGGTTCTTGACAAACTGGATTCACTGGAAAAGACTATTTCTAATTTGTCATTCAGAATCCTTGCTTTAGAAAAGAGAATTATTTCACTTGAAGAAAAGATCTTTCTGGCAGCAACCAGACAAGAAAAACAGCCGGAAAA
>JABGRF010000029.1 GCA_018648405.1 Candidatus Scalindua sp. | reverse complement strand
ACCCTCAGTGAATTGTACAATAACAAAAAGAGTATTACTTTAAAGGATATAGAGGGAGTAGTAATCAGTCATTATAATGTTTCCCGCAGTGATATCCATTCCGGTAACAAATCAAAGAATATTGCACTTACACGTCAAATATGTATGTATCTTGCAAAAGTACTTACAGAATCCTCATATCAGGAAATAGGTAAATATTTTGGAAACAAAAGACATACGACAGTCATTTTTGCCATTAAAAAGATAAAGGAAAAAAGCAAGAGTAGTGCAGAGTTTCACTCACACATAGAAAACCTGATTAGGATGGCAAAGAAGCAATAATCTTTTGCAAACCTTCGATTTTCCTCACTTTTAGTCAACATACATTATCTAAAATCAACCATTAACCTGTATAAGCACAAGAGTCTCTCCTGGACAAGATTTGCTGGTATACATACATCTTCTTCTTTATAACACTTCAATATCTTCCGGAATTTATAAGTTGACAATAAATATGCATAATTGTACCATCGCAAACTCTAACTCTCGTAATTATTTACACATATGATTGTTGCAGCAGATTTTACATTCCAGGGGAGCTAAAAAAAGTGAAGGTAAAGGTGGATCCTGACGAATGTACCGGTTGTGCACTTTGTGTAGATATATGTCCTGAAGTATTCGAAATGTTAGATGATTTGGCAGTCGCGAAACAAGATGAGGTATTGTCTGGAACAGAAGAGTCTTGTATGCAAGCCGTTGAGGATTGTCCTGTTGAGGCTATCAGAATAGATGGGTAAAAGAGGTATTTGTAATGGATAATGAAAAAACTATTTTGTGCATAGGTGCGGGTTATGTTGGTGGGCCAACCATGGCGATGCTTGCCTTGAAAAACCCCGACTACAAAGTGATAGTTGTAGATATCAATAGCGAACGAATAAAGGCCTGGAATTCCGAAAATCTCCCTATATACGAGCCCGGTTTGCTGGAAATTGTGCACAAGGTACGTGATAAGAATCTGTTTTTTAGTACTGACATAGATAATAGTATCATAGAAGCTCATATAATCTTTGTGAGCGTTAATACTCCTACAAAAACGTTTGGTCATGGAGCAGGGTATGCCTCTGATTTGCAATACTGGGAGAAGACGGCCAGACAAATTTTGAAGTTGTCTGATTCAAGTAAGATTATTGTAGAGAAGAGTACTCTACCGGTTAAAACAGCACAAGCCATGGAAAGAATACTAAATTCGAATGAGAAAGGTATTATCTTTGATGTATTGTCTAACCCGGAATTTCTTGCTGAGGGTACTGCGATTAAAGACCTTGAAAACCCTGACAGGGTGTTAGTCGGATCCAGTGAAACCGAATCAGGACTAAGAGCACGTGATAAGATTGTTCAGCTATATTCTTCATGGATTGATAATGAAAGGATACTAACGTCCAATGTGTGGAGTACAGAATTATCAAAGTTGACAGCAAATGCATTTTTAGCTCAGCGCATTTCATCAATAAACAGTATTTCTGCACTTTGTGAAGAAACAGGAGCCAATATTCACGAAGTGGCACATGCCGTTGGTACTGACAGCAGAATAGGTCAAAAATTTCTAGATGCAAGCGTTGGATTTGGAGGATCTTGTTTTAAGAAAGACATATTTAATCTAGTATATCTTTGCAGGCACTACGGATTGGATGAAGTGGCAGATTATTGGGAAAGTGTTGTAAAGATGAATGAATATCAGGTGGAGCGCTTTGTCTTAAAGATGTTGAAGTCAATGTTTAATACAGTTACCGGGAAAAAAATTGCACTATTCGGTTTTGCTTTTAAAGCAAATACCGGCGACACAAGGGAATCTCCTGCGATTTACGTTACTAAGAAACTCTTAAATGAAATGGCCAATGTTGCTATTTCAGATCCAAAAGCACTTGAAAATGCAAAGATTGAACTGAAAGATTTTAAAGAGAATGTTGAATATTGTTCAGACCCATATGAAGCTGCGAAGAATGCTCATGCGATCGCAGT
>JABGRF010000030.1 GCA_018648405.1 Candidatus Scalindua sp. | reverse complement strand
AAGGTTATTAAGAAATTACCTTGCATAATCCCCATAACTTTACTAATTTTTATAGTGCCTATAAAAGCGGCTTTTCCTGTAGAATTATCCCATGACATTATGGTTATTGCACGGCACGGAACATTAGAAAATACTCCGGAAAATACCATTGTCGCATTTGAAACGGCAGCAGATATTGGTATAAGGGGACTTGAAGTAGATGTAAGAAAAACAAGAGATGGCAAATTAGTTTTGATGCGTGATGCTACAATTGACCGAACAACGGATGGCAAAGGCTATGTCAACCAATTATCATATGAGGAGATCAAATTGTACGATGCCGGTTCCTGGAAGAGTGAAGAGTTTTCAGGTGAAAGAGTACCGCTTCTATCAGATGCCTTACGAATAGCCAAAGAAAGAAAGCTGAAACTTATTATAAATGTTAAGGAGCATGGCATTGAGCAAAAAACGCTGTCTCTTATCAAAGAATTTGATATGATAAATCATGTCTATTTCAGTGGCAGGTTAGAAACCCTGCGCAATAAGGACATTGATATTAAAGGCTCACAGTTGGTCTTTTTATCTCCTGGAGAAGAGTCAAGCGGTGTAATAGATCTCATCCACGAAAGACATAACAACGTGGGAACCAGACTACTTGGTACAGACGATAGAGACAAAATGAAGGAAAGGATGTTTACAGGCGTTGATTTTATACTGACAGATTATCCAAGTGTAGCAATTGATCTTCTGCACTTCAGAACTATAAATAAACCAGAGGAAAGAGAACCGAGAAAGAGATTAGAATCGAACATCGCGGGGAACACAGCACAAATAGATGCACTGATTGAAGCAATTATGTATGGAGATCCTAATCAGTCAAGAATAGCAGCATTAGTATTCAGTACTTTGCCGGCAAACGTGGCTGTTCCTCAACTAGTACAACATCTGAACTACAAGAAACCTCTTACACGATTCTTACCTAAGATGAAAATCTCTATTCCCTTTTTAAACAGGGAAATACGAGACAAGGGAGATCTGCTTCATGCCGCTATAGTTCAAAAGAATATCGTGTGGACATTGGGCCTTATCAAAAACAAAAGTGCAGTCGCCCCACTTATAAAACGTTTAGAAACGGCAGATTCAGATCTGAAGAGAGAAATTATTCTGGCACTCAAAATGATCGGAAACAAACAGGCCGTTCCTGTGTTAAAAGAAATATTACTAAATGATGAAAATGCTTATGTCAGATTTGATACCGCAAGAGCATTGGGCAGTATAGATAATACCGATTCTGCTTATACCCTTATGAGAGTAATGAAAAGTGACGAATCCTGGTTGGTCAAAGGGGCTTGCGCTGAAGCTCTTGGGAAAAGGGGTGATAAAAGAGCCTCCAAAGCGCTTAAAGGACTCCTAAATTCTAGTGCAAGTGAAAATGCTTCATGGGCGCGAGATAGAGCCGCATTGGCGCTGTCAAAAATAGGAATAGGTGGAATAGAAGCCCTTGTATCTTCATTAGGCGCTGGAGGAACAAGTACCCGTAGAAGAGCCAGCTGGGTGCTCATAAGCATTGGAGATCCGGCAGTACCGCACCTGTTATCGTCACTTAGAGAAGTCAGTTCTCTTGCCCGTAAGAGAACTGCAATGGTGCTGGGATGGATCGGGAATAAAAAGACTGTTTTGCCTCTCACATGGGTACTTGCCGATAAAGATCCAGAAGTTAGAAAGATGGCGGTCTGGGCGTTAGGCAAGATAGGAGACAAGAAAGCGATCTCTGCACTTGAAAACGCAATTGATGATCATAGCCAAAACGACGATGAACTCAAGAATGAGATAGTTGTCTTAAATGGACAGCAACGGGTTCTGGAAGATCAGATTGCAGCTTTAGAAGATGAAATAATACTACAGGAGTTTCCGGTTTTGGAAGATCAGATCGCAGCTATAGAAGATGAAATAATGCAACGTGAAATCAGCAAAGAAGAAACACAAAGTAGAACCGACGAAGACAGAAATTATCACTATAATAAAG
>JABGRF010000270.1 GCA_018648405.1 Candidatus Scalindua sp. | reverse complement strand
ATTACATATTATAGCAGAACAGGTAAAACCGAGAAGATGGCCGAGTATATTGCCGAAGGTGTCCGTTTTAGTGGTAATAGTGCTGATATCAGAAAACTCGCTGATATAAAGAATGAGCAAGAGCTGGAAGGATATGACGGTTATGTACTAGGTTGCCCTACCTATCATAGAGATATGACGGCAAACATGAAGACATTTCTGTTTCTGGTAGAAAAAGCAAAACTTAACGGAAAAGTGGGAGGTGCTTTTGGCTCATACACCCATAGCGGCGATGCTCCAAAGTACATCTTTGAAACAATGGAAAATGTGTTTAAAATGGAGATGACATCATTAGGGTCTTTCAACCTTCTGGAAAATTTAGTGGAAGATGCAGAAGGCATGAGGGCCTGTCAGGATTACGGGAAGAGCATTAGCGAAAAGATAGGGTCATGATCTTCTTACAACAACTATGAAGCATGGTTTAAAAAAACTCAATAAAAGGAAAGGATAAGAAATATGTCAACGCAGGATAACTTACAAGAGGCATTTGCCGGTGAATCACAGGCAAACAGGAAATATCTGGCCTTTGCTAAAAAAGCTGAAAGTGAAGGTTTCAATCAGGTGGCAAAACTCTTTCGTGCCGCAGCTGATGCGGAAACAGTACATGCACACAAACATCTCAAGGTAATGGATGGTATCAAGAGTACGAAAGAAAATCTTGAGGAGGCCATTGAAGGAGAGACACATGAGTATACGAAGATGTACCCACAGATGATTTTAGAAGCTGAAAAAGAGGGAGGCAAAGAGAAGGCATTGCAAAGCTTTGATTTTGCAAACAAGGTAGAGAGCATCCATGCAAGCCTTTATCAGAAGGCATTGGATAATATGGACAGCAGTGAATCAGTTGACTATTATGTATGCCAGGTGTGTGGAAATACGGTAGAGAATAATGCTCCAGACAAATGCCATGTCTGTGGAGCCCCCTCATCCATGTTCACAAAGATCGATTGATCTTTGTCTTTTGTTGTAAATTTAAAAGTTTTGAATTCACCGAACCTTTCGACAGACTTGGAAGGTTGCGGCTACTTCATCAATCCGGGATACTTAACTCATGTTCTTTGACGACATAATTACATTAGACGCTCCTCACACAAAATCAATGCTGAAAGCACTTTTTGAAGAGCGGGATATTCGCGTCAAGAAGCAGTGGGGACAAAATTTTTTAATAGACCAGAATTTATTGCAATTTATCGTTAAGGCTGCTGAGCTGAGTCGTAATGATGTAGTTCTCGAAATAGGTACCGGTACTGGTTCTCTGACAAGGTTGCTTGCCCAGAATGCCAGGCACGTCTTTGCTGTAGAGCTGGATCGCAAGCTGTTTGAAATCATGGAGGAAACATTAAAGGATTACAATAATGTAACTACATTTAACAAGGATATCCTGAAGTCAAAACATCATATCCATCCGATGATCATAGAGGCCGTATCTGATTACATTCGTGCTGCTCCTCCTTCAGAGAACTTAACAGTCAAAGTAGTATCCAATTTGCCATATTATATCAGCACACCTGTAATTATAGATTTGTTACAGGAGGTATTACCTATTAAGACAATGATCCTGATGCTTCAAAGGGATACTACAGACAGGATGAAAGCGCAGCCGGGAACCAGAAATTATGGCGTACTGTCAATTATGACTAAACTTTTTGCTGATGCAAAAGTGTTGAAGAAACTCCCACCAGACGTATTCTGGCCAGTTCCACTCGTGGATTCTGCAATTGTCAAAATGGAAGTTAATCAACACAGGCATGCTGACAGGATTCATGATTTTCAAAACTTTAAGAATGTTGTTCATGCAATATATATATCAAGAAGAAAGACTCTTTTGAACAGCCTGTCATCGCTTTGCTCAGGACTGGGAATGAAAGATGAGTCTAAAGAGATACGTAAAGATTTAGCCTCGATTTTAGAACATGTTGGCATAAAACCGAAGAGCAGAGGAGAAGAGTTAGACATTGAAGCATTGATTA
>JABGRF010000325.1 GCA_018648405.1 Candidatus Scalindua sp. | reverse complement strand
TCCACTCTGAGAAAAAAGGTATCATCCCAACGAGCCACCGACGCATCCATGGCCAGATGTCCTGTAATATCTTCAACTGCGAGGTGAGGCGCTCCAGCCCTGACCCTTCCGACTACGGGTATCAGCTTTGCCTGGTTCCCGGGTGTTTCCGCACACACTTCAATTGCTCTTGGACTGTTTGGTATCCTCTTTATGTATCCCTTACGTTCAAGTATATCCAGATACTTCTTTACACTGTTGGTACTCGCCAGTTTAAGGTGATATACCATCTCCCGAATAGTAGGCGGATACCCATTTTCCCGGATATACTTCGTCAAAAATGACAGGAAATTATGTTGTTTATTTGTAAGTTTAGCTTTCATAATTAGGTGAACGCGTGTTCACCTAATATATTATCCGGCTATATATCTGTCAAGGATTAAGTTTCTGGAGCTCTCAGAGATAGCTACAAAATGGAGGGAAGATTTTCTTGCTTTATTGAGATGTAGCGTTTTTGATGTGAGAAAGAATTGTTAACAGCTCTTCGTTTTGCGTAGTCAAACCGACTATCTCCTTTACATGCTTATCTTTCAGCTCCAGCGATAATATCTCACAATCAGGCTGGTTAACACCCCTATCTTTTATTCCATATAATTTATCAGCAACTGCAACTTTGGCCTCAGCAGATAGATTAGAATTAATAATACCGGCCCTTAAATTGATGTCTTCCCTGCTTTCCCTGGCCACTGTTTTCTGGAATGATCGGTCTTCTTCGCTCAATCTGCCGACCACTTCACCTATATCTATCGGTACAACATTGGCCGGATATCCTGTAATCTCTGAGACCTTTCGTCCGAATTCCGGAGTATCTTCTGCGCTGGCCATATAGGTGATCTTTCCCTTCTGTTTCGTCCTTAAAGACAATATTTTATTCTCTTTAAGGAAGGAGTGGGCATAACGGGAAAGCTCTCTGGAAGAATCAATAATGTTAATCTCATTACCAGTACAGCGCTTCCAAACCTCATGTATTACCGACTCAAATATACCGTAATGAGTACACCCCAGCACAAGGACATCGACGTCCTTTTCCATAAGAGGTTTCAGGTTCTCCTCTATAATAGACGTGTTTTGCGGAGTAGTCACCTGAAAACCAGCCTGATCACACTCACCCTTGTCCACCATAGTAGCAAAAAGAGGGGCAGCTATACTGAATATCCCGACACCCTTGTCATGTTCTCTAATTTCATTTATGTAAGCACCGCTCTCTATCGTCGCCTTTGTCGCAACAATCCCAATACTCTTTAACCTCTTTCCATTAGCTTGCTCAAGTCTAAGCACAGCTTCTACTGCAGGAATAATTGGCCCAAGAATATGTATTGAAAACTCTTTTTCCAGTTTAACCCTTGCATTGGCATCCATGGTATTACAGAGAATCACAACCTTAGCGCCCAGGTTATAAGCAGCCTCCACGTAGGTTCGACAAAGATGTTCAATTTTTTCAGGAGAGCTGCCGCCAATACGTTTTGAGAACACACTGGCAACAACAACATCCTCACTGGAAAGCACTTCCAGCGTTGACAAATGTCTATGCAAAATTACTGGTGCGATACCTGTATCCATAATCACAATCTGTCCATTGGGTCTATAGTCCCAGAATGGAGAACGCATTACGGTAAGAAGCCGTTTTACGGCTATAATATCTTTGGCAATGGATGGCATTACATCATATTTACGTTCAGCCCTGGAGATCAGCTGCCTGTAGTGCTTACTAACCTTAGACTCTTCGGAGTTTAGCTCTTCCATTGCCTTCTTCCCACGCCTCGTAGCTCTCCACTCCTTCAGCCATGTAATTGCGGCATCATGATAGGGTGTTTCATGTATCATAATTGTATCATTCTTATCCTGAATCTTTTGGTCACCCATCTTTTTATGAACCTTGTCTAATGCGTCAATCAGATCTTTATCCTTATGCGCCAGCAGCTGTTTTTGCCGCAGTGTATTCAACGCCTCATCCTCTATCCAGTTTAGTATTTGCT
>JABGRF010000267.1 GCA_018648405.1 Candidatus Scalindua sp. | reverse complement strand
AATAAATACAGATTTTAATATATAAACAATTTACATATTTTACGAAAAGAGAAGGTTATGCTAAAGACACACGATGTAAGTTTACGATTCGGAAAACGGATACTATTTGAAGATGTAACTACAAGGTTCAGTCCTGGCAACTGTTATGGAGTCATTGGAGCCAATGGTGCAGGTAAATCAACGCTCCTTAAAGTTTTGTCAGGGGAGATTGATCCAACTTCCGGGAACATAAGCGTTGCGCCGGGCAAAAGAATTGCCGTTTTAAAACAGAACCAGTATGAGTTTGACGAATTTGCAGTACGGGAAACTGTGTTAATGGGACATAAAAGGCTTTTTAAAATTATGTCTGAAAAGGATGCCATCTACGCAAAGAGCGATTTCAGCAATGAAGATGGAATGAAAGTCTCAGACCTTGAAGATGAGTTTGCTGAACTTAATGGATGGGAGGCCGAGAGCGAGGTATCTACTCTCCTAAGCGGTCTCGGCATAGCAGACGAATTGCATGAAAAGAAGATGGCTGAGCTTTCAGGTAATGAAAAGGTAAAAGTCCTTTTGGCCCAGGCCCTTTTCGGCAATCCGGATATTATGCTGCTTGACGAACCTACAAACCATCTGGACATTCAATCTATTAACTGGCTTGAAGAGTTTCTGACAAAATTCAAGAATACAGTAATTGTGGTTTCACATGACAGGCATTTTCTGAATAATGTATGTACTCATATGGCAGATATAGATTACGGGAAAGTTACCGTCTTCACCGGAAATTACGATTTCTGGCTTGAGTCCAGCCAGCTGGCTTTGCAACAGACAAAAGACAAGAATAAAAAGACAGAGGCTAAAAGGAAAGAACTTGAGACATTTGTCGCCAGGTTCAGTGCAAATGCATCCAAATCAAAGCAGGCCACATCAAGAAAGAAAACGCTTGAGAAGATGGTCATTGAGAAGATTAAGCCTTCATCAAGAAAGCTGCCTTTTATCCGTTTTACACCAGAGAGACCGATAGGAAACAATGTACTCACAATAAAAAACCTTTCAAAGAAAGTGGATGGGGAAGTTGCCCTTAATGATATAACATTAACTATCAACAATGATGACAAGATCGCTTTTGTTGGCGCACATGATCTGGCAAAAACCGCACTCTTTGAAATATTAATGGGTGAGGATAAAGCAGATAGTGGTGATTACACCTGGGGTGCAACAGCAATCCGGTCGTTCCTGCCAAAAGATAATGCAGAGTTCTTTAATGACGATGTTACTTTGATTGACTGGCTTCGTCAATACTCCAAAGAGAAGGACAACCATTTTATAAGAGGTTTTCTGGGTAGAATGCTTTTTACTGGTGAAGAGTCACTGAAAAAGGCGAATATACTATCCGGTGGCGAAAAAGTGCGCATAATGCAGTCAAGGATGATGTTAAGTGGTGCCAATGTACTGCTTTTAGATGAACCCACTAATCATCTGGACCTCGAAGCAATCACTTCGTTAAACAACGGGTTGATTGAGTTTAAGGGTGTTGTTATGTTTGTCTCTCACGACCACCAGTTTCTGCAGACAATAGCTAATAGAATAATTGAGATAACGCCTCATGGTGTTATAGATAAAAAGATGGCCTTTGATGAATATCTGGAAAGTCCTGTCGTTAATAAACTGCGTGAAGATATGTATGAAAATATGCGCGATAGAGGGAACACCATACCTATTTAATACCTTCACAGTTCTTGAATCCCTAAATCTTCACACTAAGTCACGAAGAACACAAAGGAAAAGCTATTATCTTTTGTTTTCTTGGTGATGTCTGTGTGAAATTATATTCTCCTCTCACTTTTAATTAGATACCGTCCTTTCACTGCCTTTGCCTTCCGCGTATATCTGTGAAAATCCCTGCCCGACGATTCGTATGGGCGGACGTGGCTTAACTTTTTATTCCATTTGCGCTTTAACCTTAGCATTATGTCCTCGGCGTTTTTTGTCCGGGGAAAGTCTGTGGCCAAGTTTTTCCGTTCATGCAGCTAGGGCGTGTGCGATACAACATAATAAGAAGGTGAAAATATGAAAATCAAGTTGATATCTTTTATGGTCCTGAGTTTATTAAGTGTTCAATCAGTATTGGTTGCTCAACAGACGAAAGGGCCTTTCCAGACGGTAGACCAGGAAAGCCTTGAGCGTGCAATGGAGATGGTTTTGAAGAAGGATAGCGGACCGGAACCGGCCTACGATCCAACTGCCACACCAAACGGTGTAAGATACCAGATAGATGTTATTGTTTATCTATTAGAAAATGAGGCAAGGCAAGATCACAAATCGCCGGAAGAAACACTCCCTCTTCTTATAGGTTATAAAGAGTGGTATCAGGCTTTTAAGAGTGTGAATTGTCAGGACCAGGATGTCCCGGAATATGTAGATAGAGCTTACGAATTTAAGCAGAATATGGTAATCGACTATAATCGGAACAAAGTAATTAAGGAAACATATGATACAGATATTCCATACCTGGTTGCGAATATTACGCTCTTCTGGGACTCCCCGGAAAAGAGCCACTCTTATAAAGACTTAGATTCAAAACCACCACTAAAAGTTATATATGAGAGAGTTATTACATATCGATTCCTTAAATACAAAGATGACAATCTTGTTGTCTGTGACCAGATAGTAGGATTAAAAGGAAAAGCCCTTAAAGGTTTTCTCAGAATCTTTGGGAAGGCCCATATGGTACAATATCGCACTCTCGCAGTAAAAGATGGGCCTCAGTATGTATTAGCGGAAGTAAGGAAATTTCGGTGGCTTTTCGGATCGAAGACAGATTTGACTGTAACACCTGACGGAGTTACTCTGGAAGGTGTGCCTGAGGAAGAAAAACAGAGACTTCGTCGTAAAATCAAAATTCAGTATGAACCCCTGAACCCAGGTTAAATAATTTGATTCTGTCAGTAATCGCTTCCTTGCCTCTAATCCTTCCTTTGTGTCTTCTTGTCCTCAGCGTTTTTTATCCGGGGAGCGTTGAGATTTGTTTTTTAGTATCAATCCGTGAAATTCGTGTCTGGTGTATTTTGCATTTGCGTGGACAATAGATTCCGGATCCAGTCCGGAATGACAAGATGGAATGCATGTTGAAAAAGTAATTTGAACATATTGGAAATTACCTGTACAATGATTCCGTTACTTTGAGGTTGTGAGTGGGCTGAAAGGTCCTTTACAATTTGTTCTGTTTAGCCCTCTTTCCATGAAAAAAATTAAGCCGGTACCATTTAGACACAGGCCCAAAGGCCTGGAGATTATATATGAAGACCATGATATTATTGTTGTTAATAAGAGCTGCGGGTTATTGACCGTAGAAGCAAATTATGAGAAAGTAAAAACTGCTCATCGAATCTTAACTACCTATATACGCAAGGGAAGTACTAAATCAAAGAAGCAGCTTTTTGCCGTGCATAGATTGGACCGGGATACTTCCGGTGTTCTGGTGTTTGCAAAAAGTTTTGATGCCTGTGAAACTCTTAAGGTGCAATGGAAAGATGTTAAGAAAAAATATATCGCGATGATACATGGAATATTAAAGAAAAAAAGCGGGATGATTACCTCCTATTTGACTGAAAACGAGAAATATGAGGTCTATTCAGTAAAGGATCACAGAAAAGGGGATCTGGCAAAGACAAAATATAAGGTCCTGAGAGAGTCAAACGTTTACAGCCTGATAGAGATTGAACTGTTAACTGGCAGGAAAAATCAGATACGAGTCCATTTCTCTGAGCTAGGCCACCCGTTGGTTGGAGATACTAAATATGGCAAGAAAGACGGACCTAGGGGTCGCATGGCTCTCCATTCACAATTTCTAACATTCAAACACCCACGTACCGATAAAGAGGTAACCTTCCAGGCAGAAGTACCCATATTCTTCAAAAGACATTTCAAAACTTCATAGAACAAATGGCTAAATTAGTCATCAGTCACTTGCCACTGGTTATTGGTTTATTCGTGAAATTCGTGTCAAATCTTTTCTCTACATACTTCATGCCTTTACGTGAACAATCCTTAAGAGTATCTCTTGACATGGAATTTCCGCAGGGATACAATTAAGAATTGTTATGAAATTGGCAAATGTTGAGAAGAAGTGACAAATGCTCAAACAATTACTTTATTACATGGAGGTAAGAGATGGAAGATCATATTGATAAGGGAATATCACGCAAGTACTGTTCGAGATTTGGCGTCATATCAGTAAACAAAGGATTTGTAACTGCTGACCAACTGAAAGCGGCTTTAATAGAGCAGGCAGATGATAATATTGAAGGGCGCCCGCACAGACTGATCGGTAGAATATTTTTTGAAAAAAGCTGGATGACAGATGATCAAATTGATAAGGTTTTGAATGAACTGGAATCAGAACGCCAGAGTGGCTAACTTTGATTTACTGTGAGTATCATTTTTTAGTATTTAAGAAGGAGGGGGTATGAAGCTTATCAAAGTAGTTTGTAAACCTGAAAAGACCATGGACGTGAAAGACGTACTAACCGAATTAGGGTATCATGGGATTACGTCTAAACATACTTTTGGATATGGAGAGAGTAAAAAAATTGTTAAACAGATATATCGAGGAAAGGTTTATGAGCAGAGGACAGACGCGGTAAAAAGGGAAGAACTGGAATTTGTTGTGGCAGATTATAGAGTGAAAAGTGTTATAGACTCTATCAGGAGTGTTACTAAAACAGAAGAGGGAGCTGATGGGAGAATATACGTATTCCCTATAGAACAATCAATTCATATTCATACCGGTGACAGGCATATTGGAGACTCTACTGAAACTGGTTTTTATGGTGATATTTAGGTATTAAATATATAGAATTGTTATTAAAAATATCATTTTTAAAAATTTGGAGAAGTATTATGAAACTTATTAAAGCTATTGTCAGGCCAGAGAAAGCATTGGCGCTGAAGGATATATTGTCCGGTTCAGGGTATCATGGGATTACGTCTACTGATTGCCATGGATACGGAGAGAGTAAGAATGTAATTAAACAGGTGTATCGTGGAAAGGTTTATGAGCAGAGAGTGGATGCCGTTAAAAGAATAGAAGTTGAATTTGTTGTACCAGATAATAAAGTTGATAACGTTATAAGGACAATTAGAAACGTTGCCGTAACCAATCATGGAGCTGATGGGCGTATATACGTATCTGCAATGAACGACTCAGTCCATATTCATTCAGGAGAAGTACATTTGGGTGATGCCAGTGAAAGGGAGTTGCAAGATGAACTTTGAGATAGCTTTGCCCTTTGTGTTCTTCGTGGCTTAGTCAAAATATTCTTGTTCAATAAGACAGCTTTTCAAGTTCCGGATAGAACGTCTCTTCTTCAAATGATATTCTGTCTGAAAGCGCACCTTTAATACCACTGAAATCTCCCATAAACTCTTTACTGTCAACTATATCAGGCGAAGAGTACTTGTCAAAAAAAGGTAACAGTGCTGACTGGGCAATGTCGCCTAGCTCTTCCAGAAAACCTTGTGCTGAAGACTTAAAAGAACCATCCGCATCCGGCTTGCCTATTGCTTCTTGTATGATACGATTTTCATCTTTAATATGTGCCAGCACAGCCTCCTTTAGGCCATTAAGTGCATCAATTCGCTGTTGCCCTTTCGACGAACCGACTAGTTCTAATAAGCCTGTTACTGCCTGGTGTGCTGTTTTAAAAGTATCTACAGTTGCTCCCATATGGTTCTCCTTATATTACCTTTCAAAATTATGTTGCATGAATATACAGACACGAAAACAGTGAGATAAGCCTCTATTACTTATTTATTATTTTAGTATTGTGATTCTTTAGGCCTTGAATCATGTTGATTAAGCCCTGATCTCCGAGAATCCCATTTTGTATAAAGTATTTTCCAATTGGTGGCTGCAGGTTTTTCTGTTTAGCGATGATTGCCATGAATTCAAATTGGGTAATGAATCCATTGCGTAGGGCGTATTCACCAAAATTGTCTTTGTAATTTCGTTCTGTCAAAATCCTCCGAATTTCCTCTGGTGTCAGGATTCCCCAATCAAGTGCAATCTTACCGATAATTGGACGCTGTTTTCTCTGCCAGTAAACGGCCTCGAAAAGAGTGTTCCATGAAATGAGGCCCGAATAATAGAGGAATTGGCCGATTAGTAATTTACGTCTTGGTATATTTCCTTCGTATAAACGTCCTGAAACATCACTCTGCTTTTTTTGAGAGCTGTTGTTTTTGTTGGTATTTTTCTTATTGGAAAAACCTGAAGAATTTTCCTGTTTGTATTGTGTGCGTCGCTTGGTTGTTCTGCTTTTTTTATTTCTCCGGACTTCATTTTTTAAGATAATCTTCTCTTCTGCCTGGATAAAAGAATCCAATCTTTCGTATGCCGAAATCACATCTTTAAAACGGTTATCCATTTTATCTTTGCACTTACCAAGTGCGAGTGATCTGTCCGGATGTGTCTCAAGGGCCTTTTTTCTGTATGCTGATTTAAGTACTGAAGAAGAGAGACTGTTTAAAAAATCTACGTAATTAAAAATTTCAGAATCAAATAATAGAGAGCAATCTTTGATAAGGTTCGTTTTAGATGTAGTATAGCTCATATTTTGTCTTTTTGTATTTAATTAGAATATAAGGTGATAAAATTAGCAAATAATATGCCAACGAAATCAATGATACTCTACTTACAAAAAAGTAATTATATTTTATTGCAATAATTAAGTCAAGCCTTAAGCAACTTGATAATTGCGTTGATACTCTCTTTGGCATCTCCAAAAATCATCTGAGTTTTGTCCAGGTAAAAAAGGTCATTGTCTGCACCACTGTAACCCGGGCTTAAACTTCTCTTGCATATAATTACACTTCTTGCCTGGTCTGCATTAAGGATAGGCATACCATAGAGAGGGCTATCTTTATCACTCCTTGCCGAGGGATTAACAACATCATTTGCACCGACAACTAACACAACGTCGCTGTTTTGAAAATCATCATTAATGTCTCCCAGATCAAAGAGCAGATCATATGATACATTTGCCTCTGCCAGCAAGACGTTCATGTGCCCGGGCATACGCCCCGCGACAGGGTGGATTGCATAGCGTACGTTAATGCTCTTATTTATGAGTATTGTCACAAGCTCCTGAAGGGCGAATTGTGCCTGTGCTACTGCAAGCCCATAACCGGGAATAATAATAACAGTTTGAGCACTTTCAAGCATTATTGAAGCGTCTTCCTCGGTATAACTTACAACCTTACGTTTGTCATTATTACTGTTATTTGTTGTAGCAGTTCCAGCTGAACCGAAAACAATATTGGTAATAGAACGATTCATGGCCTTACACATGATTCTAGTGAGTATAAATCCCGAAGCGCCAACCAATGCTCCACAGATGATAAGGATATTGTTGGAGAGAACAAAGCCTGTGGCTGCAGCGGCTAGTCCGGAACAGGAGTTCAAGGTTGATATTACAACAGGCATATCTGCTCCGCCAATTGGCATGACGAAAAGGACTCCCAGTATTAAGGCTATTGCAAGGATGGTGAGCAAGCCTGTGCTGTTAGCTGGGTTGATTATGACAATAATGCCAATAATCAGAAATAAAATGAAAAGAGATATGTTAAAAAAACGCTGCGCCTTGAACACCACAGGAGCAGACCTGATAAGCCCCTGTAGTTTGCCAAAAGCGACAAGGCTTCCGGTAAAAGTAACAGCACCAATGAACAGACTCACAACCATGGAAATGATGACGTCGATCCTTGGCTCTCCGGTCAGTCGATTGTATTCTGCTAATGCTACAAGTGCGGATGCACCACCCCCAAGTCCGTTAAAGAGTGCTACCATCTGTGGCATGGCTGTCATTTGGATTTTCCTGGCTATTATGACTCCAATCGCACTGCCTATAATGAGGCCCGCAATTATGTAGGTGAAATCCAGTATCTCGTTTTTTGTTAATGTCACGATGATGGCTATCAGCATTGCAGACATTGCAAGCTGGTTACCCCGTCGGGCGGTCTTGGGAGAACCAAGGTTCTTTAAGCCGAGAATGAATAGTATGGAGGAGAGTAGATATGCAAGCGCTATGATAATATTCATCTGTTTTAGTCCTTCTTCTTTCCTTTCTTAAACATTTCCAGCATTCGATCAGTGACCATGAATCCGCCTACAACGTTTATCGTAGCTATAATTACGGCTAACAGCCCCAGTACTGTACTGAGGGACGAGTGGCCTGCACCGGCACTTATCAGGGCTCCCACAAGCGTTATACCTGAGATTGCATTAGTGCCGGACATGAGTGGCGTATGTAGCAGGGGGGGGACCTTAGTAATTGTTTCGAACCCGACAAAGATCGCAAGGACAAAGATATATACTGACACTAAAAGCGGCTCGATCATGTATTCGCTCCTTTCCGGATCGCATTTCTAACGTAATCATTTACAATCTCTCCATTGTGCGTAACGCATGAGCTTTTTGTTATTTTATCTTCAAAATCAAGCTTTCTGTTCTCACCATTGTACAAATGCTTGAAAAATTGTGTAATATTTCTGGAATACATCGCGCTGGCATCAATTGGAAGCGTTGACGGAAGGTTTAACACTCCACATATAGTAACACCATGTCTGCAGATGTTCTTTCCTGGTTCTGTGATCTCGCAGTTACCTCCCTGTTCTGCCGCCAGGTCTATTATGACGGAGCCTTCCTGCATTCTTTCCACCATCTCCTCTGTTATCAGTGTGGGGGCCTTTTTCCCAATTAGCTGGGCAGTAGTTATCACAACATGGTTTTGTGCTGCTCTTTCTCCAATGATTTCGCGCTCTTTTTTCATGAACTCCTCTGTCATCTCTTTTGCATAACCAGTGGCTGTTTCAGCGTCTGCAACAAGTTCCATCTCTATGAACTGTGCTCCGAGGCTTTCAACCTGCTCTCTGACTGCAGGTCTTGTATCGAATGCTTCCACCCTTGCACCCAGCCTGCGTGCCGTTGCAATTGACTGTAATCCGGCGACGCCGGCACCCACTACCAGTACTTTCGCTGGCGGTATAGTTCCGGCAGCCGTCATCATGAGTGGGAAGAATTTTCCAAGGTGTTGCGCGGCTATCAAGACTGCGCGATAACCTGCTATGCTGGCCATCGAACTGAGCGCATCCATGCTTTGTGAACGTGATATGCGTGGGATAAACTCCATTGCAAAGCTGGTAATACTTTTTTTATTTATAAGGTTCAGAAATTCATCATCCAGGACAGAGGAGAGAAAACCAATATAGATTGAACTGTCTCTCATCATTTCAACTTCCTCTCTCTGAGGAGGCTGAACCTTCATGATAACATCAACTTCTGAATAGAGAAGTTGCGCATTTTCAACGATGATTGCACCAATCCGGTCATATTCTATATCAGTGAAGTATGCCCCTTCTCCGGCGTTGGCTTCAATGAACACCTCATGGCCCTCTTTCAAGAGCTGTGTGGCCATCTTCGGGACAATTGCCACACGTTTTTCTCCTTCATAAATCTCTCTTGGAATGCCTATCTTCATATTTTATAGGATATCTGTTTTAGTATAATTGGGCTTTATCATATTGGTATTACAGTAAGCAAGTCAAGAAGTTATTTGATTTCACTTTCTGCATGTTTGGGTTGATTTTTTTCTGATTCCCTGTATATTTTAGAAAATCTTAATATTTCTGTTTTCTACTGTGGGAGGAAGCCGATGTTTTCTAATAATAGATATTTGTTGATAGGTATATTTGTCTCTCTGTTTTGTTTTAGCTTGTGTGATAGTGCTTCAGCAAATCCATCCTGGTCTATCAAGGGTGAATACTTCGAGGGGTGTACATGTGATCCCGGGTGTCCCTGTCTGTTTGGGAGTGCACCCAGCCACAACAATACATGCATAATAACTGGTGTGTTTCATATTAAATCCGGAAATTATGGGCAGTTTACACTGAACGGTCAGACGGTAATTGGGATTACAGATTTGACTGCCGGGCCCAATGAGAATTGGATCGTCTTCTACATCAGCGGTAATGGCTCTTCAAGTGTAAGAAACAAGGCGTTATTAGATATTTTCAAAAACAGTGTTTTTGGTTTTGCGAATGTTCCGTCTGAGAGAATTACGGTAAGATATTTGCCGATTCATGTAGAGTCGACTGAGTGGCGTAAGAGGGCAGTGGTTGCAGATAACCTGACACTGGACGTTGAGTTGTTAAGGGGTAAGGGAGATCCTGGCAAGCCGACACAGATTGTTAACAAAAGCTTTCCTGTCTGGGCGGACGAGTTTGATACGACACTTAACATGGGGAAAGCCTCAATACATAGATTCCATGAGGGCGCTCATCAGTGGAATTATGATGGAAGAAGTGGCTTTTCCACTAACTTCCACTTTGAAGGTAATTAACTCTCAACATAGACTTAACTTGATAGTGCTAGATGCGATGGAACTGTTTGATTAATAAATCTGTTTATTAACTCTTTTTCACTCTCTGCGATATTCATGAATGCTGCAGCAATACCAAATATAGACGTGTCTTGTTGCTTTTTCACACGGGTTACCATTCCGGTACACTGAACAGGTGCTGCTGATGTGGAAAACCCTATCTTTAGATCCAGGATAGTACCGTCTTTTATATTATTGCTGGAATTGAAAAACAGACCTCCAGCACTCAGATCATTTACACCCACCATGTCCCACTCAGAAGAAGCCATTTCCTGACCATTTTCTGGTCTGATTCGAAATCTTATGATAACGGGTTTCTCGGCTCTGTGATGTTTTCTTCTCTCTGTACTGTTCTGCATTCGATCGTTTATCAGATTTGGTTTTAGTTTCATCATTTTCTCTCTTTCAATTAGTATTATTGAGACCTAAGTTTAGTTTGTGTTGATAATGAATATTGCAATTGATATGCCAATATAATGCTATGTTGACCCAGAAACCATTAACATGTTGAATTAAAAGTGTTTATGTCGTAAGTATCAAATTATAGAGAATCCAATCGAGCTGTTTTTAGTAAATAAGACCCAGTTTCTCAGCAAAAAATCCCCAGAATGAGTTAATTCTGATTTTTTGATTGAACAAACCCAGAGGCTTAGTAATACTAAGTCGAAGATTTTGTGCTCGAAAGAAATGTATAGACATCAAGATATATCTGAATTGGAGTATTTATAATATGAATCTGGCTATAATGGCTATAACAGGCGATGGAATTGATGTCGCTAAACGTATTAAAGAGAAGCTTGATGGTGAAGTAACTATTTTTTTGCCTCAGAAATTAGAGCAGACAATGCTGACGGCAACTTATTATTCCAGGAAATTTGGTGATCAGGTAGCCGAACTGTTTTCTGATTATGAGGGGCTTATCTTTATCATGGCATCAGGCATCGTGGTGCGTACAATTGCCCCGCATATTACGGACAAATATACTGATCCTGCAGTGGTAGTGGTTGACGATGTGGGACGTTTTGTTATCAGTCTCCTTTCCGGGCATGAGGGTGGGGCAAACAATTTAGCACATAACGTCGCAAATATCCTTCATACGGATGCTGTTATTACTACAGGTACAGAGGCGCAGAAGGATATTATAATTGGTATAGGTTGTAAACGCGGCATAGGGAGTGATGAGGTTAAAGAGGCAATTAATAGCGCTCTTACAGAAGCAGAAGTGTCTATTGACAGGGTGAGACTGGCAGGTACTGTTGACTTGAAAGCTGACGAGGTGGGCTTGTTGCGTGCACTGGATGAGCTTGGAATTCCATTGCGAGTGGTTTCGAGGCCGGAGATTGACACTTGTGCGAAAGATTATTCTAAATCAGATTTTGTAATAGAGAAGATTGGAGTGGGGGGTGTTGCTGAACCGGCAGCCCTTATTTCTGGGAGGAAGACAAAATTAATACTAAAGAGACAGAAATATCCGGGGATAACAGTAGCAATAGCCCGGGAAAACTTTTCGTGGTAGGGATTGGTCCCGGTAACATGGAAAACATGAGTATCAGGGCTGTTGAGGTTATAAAGAGTTCTGACTGCGTTATTGGCTATAAGACATATATTAATCTGATAAAAGAGCTGGTTGAGGAGAAAGAGGTTATCTCTTCAGGAATGCGTTCGGAGATAGAACGGGCTACTCTTGCTCTTGAAAAAGCAGAAGCAGGAAAAGTAGTTTCTGTTATAAGTAGTGGTGATTCGGGTGTGTTCGGGATGGCAGGTCTGGTGTTGGAAGTAGCACAAAATTCCAAGCAGAAGATTCCTGTTGAAATAGTACCTGGTATCCCATCTGAGAATGCCGCAGCCGCGCTCTTAGGCGCTCCATTAATGCATGATCATGTTACTATAAGCCTGAGTGATCTTCTTACTCCCTGGGATGTTATTGAGAAAAGAGTAGAACTTGCAGCAGAGGGTGATTTTGTAGTTGTTCTCTATAATCCTAAAAGTTCAGAGAGGAAATGGCAGATTGAGAAGACGATTGAGATAATGTTGAGTAAGAAGTCTTCTGATACGCCTGTTGGTATTGTCAAAAGCGCTATGCGTAAAAAGCAGAATGTAATAATCACGAATCTTGGTGAAGCGTTGGAGCATCCGATAGATATGACAACCATATTAATTATCGGGAATTCAACAACATTTGTTTATGATAATTATATGGTGACAAAGAGAGGTTACAAAGTTTGATATTGGTAATGTCCGGTACTGAAGAAGGCAGGGAGATAGTTGA
>JABGRF010000263.1 GCA_018648405.1 Candidatus Scalindua sp. | reverse complement strand
AAATTATCTACTATAAATCGTCCTACTATTATTTAGAAGGAATTTCAGTAGGGAATCTTCTTATTCTTGCTACAACCCAGAATTGAATGCAGACGGCCATAAATATGGCTACTAACGCATAAACATAAACTGTTTTAGGCGTTGTCATCTCCAGGGTCAAATAATACCATGATGATATTGCTTTCTGTCCTTTAATCTCAGAATTTGAGCCATCCCATACTGCTAATGCATATGGAATCAGTTTGCCCTTCTCAAATTGAACATCAGTTTTCTTGTCTGCAGTAAAGAGAGGCCTTGTAATCATAACCTGCCATTTACCGTTCTTCCACTGGCTTTTACCTAAGGAGTTCTGGCTATTATCAGGTTGTACTGAAAGCCTCTTGAATCCTTTTGCATTCATCTCTTTTACCTTGAAAAAGCCTTTAAATTCCTCTTTGGCTGCTTCCGCAACAACCACTTCTTCCTGCTCTGTTTCGGCTGCAGCTTCCTCGTCACCTGAATCATATGCTTCTTCCGCTTCAAGATCCTCACCACCATCTGTTTCTGTCTCAATATCATCAGCACTTTGAGCAATTAGAACAGATTCGTCATATGCTTTCCAATGCAGTAGCTCTACACCATTACTTGAATCTCCCATAGCAAAGTATGGTTTTTTCAGACCTTCAGGGATTTTAGTAGGAAATTGTATGGCAACAGCATCGCTATAAGACTCACCTTGCTCGTTTGTTCTATCATCCCACTCCAGAAGGAATGCTATATTCTCTTTATTATAAAACGACTTAATCCTGACAGAACTCGCAGAAGGAGTCCAGAATCTGGGACTTGCAACAATCTGACCAGCCAACGGCATTTCAACAGCCACTAATGTATTCCAAATCTCATCATCAGGGCCGGAAGGCAAATTACCATCTACCAATGCCGACTTCAACACAACATCTGTTACCATATCATGAGAGATTGACTTTACGTAGTGAGATAGATGCCATCTATCTTCATCCGTAAGATAATCAGCATATGAACCCATAGGTGTTTCATTCAGACCGGTTGTTACCGTTCTGTATATATCCTTTTCCGTGTTACCGCCTTTATACATCCAGCTCTGAGTAAGATCTCTAGCTTTAAACGGAAGATTCCATTTCTCCTTCAGAGTTGTTGTAAGCGCACCCTCACCTCTTCCGTTTTCACCATGACACAGAACACACTTAGCCTCTTTAAATAATTTCTTACCTCGTTTTATAGAGTCAGGGCTGGACGCACTTCCGCCTCCTAATGATGCTACAGCCCTTTCACCCTTTTCCTTAAATTCAGAATTGAAGGTTTTGATATAATAGATAACCTGCCATCTCTGTTCCGCAGACAATGAGTTCCAGAAAGGCATAGCTGTTCCCTCTACACCACTTGATATAATCCTGAACAGATCCTCATCCGTAGGAAGAACGCCCAGTGCCGTAGAACGTATCTTATATTCATCTCTCGTAAAGTTTCTTGGTTTTGGATCCAGACGCGGAGCATCAGATCCGTTTCCGTCACCTTTAATACCATGACAATAGTAGCATTTTGTCTCGTATATTTCTTTTCCAGCAGTTATTGCATCAGACGTCTCCGGTATCTTTCCGCTGACATCTTCCTTATATACTCTGAATACCTGTGTGGCCTGAGCAGGATTTTCACAAATACTCATAATGGAGAATATTCCCGCCATCATGCATATAAAGATACTTCTGAAAATTATGTTATAATTTATTTTGCACATATATAAAATCCAAATAATTTTAGTGTTCCATCTCTTCTCTTTGACGCGCCTGAACTTCCGCGGTCGCATATTCACCCATTATTATCTTCCAGATTTGCGTATCAGTCAAAACATCTTTCCAGGCAGGCATTGCAGAATCCCATGGCGTAGACACGGCTGGAAGTCCTGGTCCACCTTCTTTAATTCTCCAAAAGGCGAAAGCTTCTACAACGGTTGCGATTGTTCCAGGGTCTGTGAAATTAATAGGTCTTAACCTAAACGCGTTGGCAAAAGG
>JABGRF010000274.1 GCA_018648405.1 Candidatus Scalindua sp. | reverse complement strand
TGGAGGCTGAAGCTCATTCAGTCAGAGGTACTGGAATCGGATGTTTTTTTGATGACATAGTCCATAAGCTCTTAGGCTTTGATGACAATACGTATCAAAGCCTCTACCATTTCACCATCGGAGGTGCATTAGAGGACACAAGGATTACTACATTACCCCCCTACCATCACTTAAAAGAGGGCAATCATAACAACGAATGAATACATAAATGATTAGATGAAATTCACTTCTATACGCCCTCCAGTGCCTGGTTCTCTCCATTTACTATCCTACAATTTTCATCGATCTCTTCTTTATTCAACATACCAATGATAAATGAGTCCACAAAAGAGAGTGAATTGACATATTTTATCGCTTTTTCCGCATCATCTCTCAACATCCCTTCTGCCAGTACCTTCATCCCTACAACTCCTTTGGACTGAGAATGAATTTTTTGTAACGTTTCCTCTACCTCATTACGTGCATCCTCAGGTATCGGCTGTAGATGGGATTTTTTCGGGCGAATAAGTGATTTAACTCTTTCTGGAAGGAGTTTGTAACACTTCTTAAGCCAGTAAACCGAAGCCATTTGATCATACATACCAAGGCTCCCAGAATCCATATTCAGACCGGCATAATTTATTCTTGCCAACACAAGATCCAATTCAGGTATCTCCAGAACCGATTTTAAAACACTCAGACCGTGGGAAGACAATCCTATTGCACGAACCTTACCTTCTTTTTTAAGCTTTACCATTGCATCTAAGGCACCTGATCTCATTTTCAATTCGGTATTCGTTCTCACGCCATGCAGCAAACACACATCAACGTATTCAACGTTTAAGTCTTTCAGTGTAATGTTGAAATCCCTTATTGTCTCCTTCTCATGAGCTGCTGAAAATTTTGTAGTTAATACAACATCTGAACGCCTGATCTGCTGCAATGCCTTCTTAATGTGAGGATAAGTGTTATACTGAAATGCAGTATCCCAGTGATTAATACCACAATCCAGAGAGTAAAGGAGAAGCCTTGACAATTCCTTAGTTTCCATTAATGCCTGCGCACAGTGTCCGGACGGAAGACCAGTTCCAGTCCCTATACCCAGACGTGACACCTTAATACCAGTTTTTCCAAGTTCGACTTTTTTCATGACCGTAAGGTAGCATAATTTAGTTCAAAAGTACAATCAAGTGAAAAACCGGATTCCAGATACTGGATAATAATATTCTTAAATAGCCTTGCCACCTCTGCCTTAAACCTTCATTTGTAAATTTACACACATTTCTTTATAATGTTTGTTCAGTATTTAAAAGTTACTGTAGCTTGTCTGGCAATTAATCCAGGAGAGTCTAATGCAGGCAGTACATAATAAACAAAAAGTGTTATTTGTGTGTACGGGGAATTCATGCCGTAGCCAAATGGCGGAAGGCATATTAAGGCATTATGGGAAAGATAAATTTGAAGTTTTCAGCGCCGGATTAGAGCCTTCTTACGTCCATCCGCTTGCAATAAAGGCTATGGCAGAATCAGGAATTGATCTTACAGGCCAGCATTCGAAAACGGTAAATGAGCTTCTGGAAGAAGAATTTTCATACGTCATCACTGTCTGTGATAGTGCGAAAGAACGTTGCCCTGTCTTTCCCGGAAAATATAATGCCATTCACTGGAGCATTGAAGATCCTGCTTCTGCCGAAGGCACTGAAACAGAAAGGATGAAGGATTTCAGAAGAGTCCGTCAGGATATACTAGAAAGGATAAACCATTTTATTTCTGGCTTGTGTGAAGAGTAAGTACTATTCAACAATTTGTTACTAACATGAATACAAAAGCGGTTATTCTCGTAAATATCAAAAACCCAGCTTTTCAAGTTCGGGATAGAATCTTCCTTCTTCAAACGCTATCCTATCTGCAAGCGCACTTTTAATACCATCAAAATCGTTTGCGAAATCTTCACTGTCTACTGCCTCTGATGATGAATACTTATCAAAAAACGGTAATAATGCTGCCTGGGCAATATCACCGAGTTCATCCATAAATCTTTGTGCTGACGGCTTAAAAGTCCCTTCTGCACCGGGTTTATCCATTGCCTCCTGTATGATATTGTTTTCTTCACCAACGTGAGCCAACAAAACTATTCTCAAACTGTTTAATGCATCAACCCTTTGTTGTTCTCCCGTGGAATCAACCTGTTCTAATAGACCTACTACTGTCTGGTGCGTAGCTTTAAAAGCGTCTACAGTTGCTCCCATGTGACAATTCCCCTTTTATGTAATAGCAATTTACAACTGAATATATACAAGCATAAGAATAATGAATAAAATAGAGAATACGTGTTCAGGTTTAATATTTATTTTTTTGACAATGATTTAGTACGAATATACAATTCATGTACACAACTTAAAATCAATCTAACAATATTTATAAGCAATGACAACAAAAAATATTTTTAAGAGATACCTTGTATCTTTTAACAGCAAAACACTTCAACACATTTTCACAGATACCCTTATAGTCGGTAGTGGTGTAGCAGGCTTAACCTCCGCCATTCGTGCTGCAGAGGGAGGATCAGTTTTAGTAGTAACTAAGTCAAAGATAAATGAAAATTGTACCGAATATGCTCAAGGAGGGATTGCTGCAAAATTAAATCCGATTGACAGCTTCGATCAGCACATAAACGACACCTTGAAGACTGGCCATGGTATTTGTGATAAAAAAGTGGTCAGTGGAGTAGTCAGAGAAGGCCCAAAACGAGTGAAAGAGTTAATAGGCTGGGGTGCCAAATTTGACAGGGAGAATGGAAAGCTGGCCTTCACAAAAGAGGGTGCACACAGCTACCCGAGAATATTAAGGGCCAGAGGTGATTCCACTGGCAAAGAGATTGAAGAAACATTAATTAAGACGGTCAAAGACAATCCTAATATCAGAGTTTTTGAGCATGCGTTTGCTCTTGACTTGTTGGTAAGCAAGAATACGTGTAACGGTATTATTGCATGGCGCAGCCGCGGAGGAAATACACTGATATGGGCCAAACAAACTATTTTAGCATCTGGTGGTTGTGGGCAGGTTTATAGAGAAACAACAAATCCTGAAATATCAACCGGAGACGGAATTGCTATGGCTTATCGAGCCGGCATAAAACTACAGGATCTCGAATTCGTGCAATTTCACCCAACTACATTATACGTCGCTGGCGCCGAAAGGGTTCTAATCTCTGAAACTGTTCGTGGTGAGGGTGGAGTATTAAGGAACAAATTTGGTGAAAGATTTATGCCGAATTATCACCCAAGCGCTGAACTGGCACCAAGAGACATCGTAAGCAGGAGCGTTATACAAGAAATACGCAAGACTGATTATACTCACGTGTACCTGGATGTAAGACATATTCCAAAAGAGAAACTAAGTAAAAGATTTCCAAAAATCAAAAAACTATGCAAGTCTTTTGGAATTGATATAACTAAGGACTTGATCCCAGTACACCCAAGTGCTCATTATATGATCGGTGGCATTAAAGTGGATCATAACGGGAGAACAAGCATGGATAATCTCTACGCATGCGGAGAAGTATCCTGTACTGGATTACATGGAGCAAACCGTTTGGGCAGCAACTCTTTATTGGAAGGACTGGTTTTTGGTCACAGAGTAGGCCATATTGCAAGTGAGGAAGTGGCAAAAATGAAAGATGAATTATTATCTCCACGTTTCTTCAAAGGACCACCTAAGAATAATTTGTACAGTGAACTGGATTTAGAGGACATAAGAAATTCTCTAAAAAGTATTATGTGGAGAAATGTTGGTATTGAAAGAGATGGCAAATACCTTAAAGACACGATCAACAGTATTAAACACTGGTCGAAGTATATAATAAGTAACGATTTTTCATCACCTCTTGGCTGGGAAGTACAAAACATGCTCACAGTATCATTCTTAATTGCAAGCTCAGCTTTCAAGAGAAGTGAATCGAGAGGCGTACACTATCGGCTAGACCACCTTAATACAAATGACAAACAATGGAAAAAACATATCATAGTTAATAACAAAAATGATCCTGAACAATAACTTCTCATTGTAATAGTTTCAGACAACAGGCATACCCATCACAAAATGATTCTTAGAATTCCAGAGCATGAGGTTACGTGAAATTTTGATTTCCTGATTAAGTAAAACTAGAGGCTTAGTAGTACTAAGTCGAAGAATTTATGACTGAGAAGGTGTAAGGTACAGGCGAGGCGAATCGTGTGCTGAGAGTCGAAGAACAATTTGTAATGGAAATACTAGCGAACCTTACCCAGAATAATACTGACATTGTGTCCGCCAAAACCAAAAGAGTTTGACATCACGGTCTCTACTTTTCTCTCCTTCGCTTCATTAGGTACAAAGTCTATTCCATCACAATCTGGATCAGGGTTTTCATAATTTATTGTAGGTGGTATCACGTTATTACTCAATACCAATGAGCATATTAATGCTTCAACTCCTCCTGAAGCCCCTAGTTGATGCCCCAACATGGATTTTGTCGAGCTAACCGATAGGTTCTTCACATGATCACCAAAAACTTTCTTAACAGCATTAATTTCAACCATATCTCCCAGATGAGTAGAAGTTGCATGTGCATTAATGTAAGAGATTTGTTCAGCATTAATTTTAGCGTCTTTCAATGCATTTCTCATTGCTATACATGCACCAGCTCCCTCAGGATGAGGTGCTGTAATATGATGCGCATCATCACTCATTGCAAAGCCAAGCATTTCAGCATAGATAGTTGCACCTCTTTTCTTTGCACTCTCCATTTCTTCTAAAATCACCATACCAGAACCTTCCGAAATAACAAAGCCATTCCTATCTCTATCGAAAGGCCTGCTAGCCTTCTGAGGTTCCCCATTTCTTGTAGACAGCGCCTTCATATTATTAAATGCACTTACACAGAGTGGCGTAATAGTTGCTTCAGTTCCTCCTGCAAACATAACATCAGCTTCTCCTCTCTGAACAATCCGGAAAGCCTCAACAATGGCATGCGCACCAGACGCACAAGCAGTGATAACAGAAAAATTTGCGGCTTGGAGACCAAATTTAATAGCTATGTAACCCGGCGCAGCATTAGCCATTAATTTGGTAATCATAAACGGGGAAACTCTTGATGGGCCTCTTTCGATCAAGACCTTATGCTGTGCTTCAATCTCAATAATACCACCAATACCGGTACCGATAATTGCACCTACCTTCTCCCGGTTCATTGTATCAAGATCGATTCCAGAATCTTCGAGGGCAAGAGCAGCCGATGCTACCGCAAATTGAGAAAATCTGTCTAATCTTCTCTCTTCCTTTTTATCAAACCATCTAGACGGTTCAAAACCTGCTGCTTCCCCTGCGATAAGAACATCATGATCTGCTGTGTCAAAAGCCGTTATATTAGCAATTCCACTTTTTCCATTACATAAGGATTCCCACAACTGATCTTTCTCACAGCCTACCGGTGTTACTGCCCCAAGACCTGTAATCGCTACTCTAAGTCCCATCGTCTTTACTTGTGCTCCTTAATAAAATTTATTGCATCCCCGACAGTTTGCATCTTTTCAGCATCTTCATCGGGAATACTTATATCAAATGCATCCTCCAGCTCCATTACCAGCTCCACAGTATCAAGCGAATCCGCACCCAAATCGTTTATGAAAGATGTCTCTGGTGTAACCTGATCCTTATTAGCACCCATCTGTTTAACAATTATTTCTTTCACCTTTTCTTCAACTGATTCTTCTGTAGACAATACATTTCTCCTTAGATCAAAATTCCCAGATTTCTCAATATTTTACTATCACGAATGCTTCTCATTATCCAAAAACTATAAATTATGTTCTCAACCTTACCACTTAATGACGGACGAACCCCATGTTAAACCCCCTCCGAAAGCAACCAAAATTGCCGTATCTCCAGGTTTTAACATTTGCCCCTTCTCTATCTCATCCATTGCAATAGGAATAGAAGCAGAAGATGTGTTACCATATTTGTTGATATTAATGAATGCCTTTTCCTTTGGCAATCCCAGCTTTTCCATCGCCGCTTCAATTATCCTAATGTTGCTTTGATGCGGAATAACCATATCAAAATCTTCTACCTGCATGTCATTTGCGGCAGCTGCCTTAATGATTACATCAACCATGTTAATAATGGCCTGCTTAAATACCTCTTTACCTCTTAACTTAATATAATGTGAACCCGATTCAACTGTCTCACGTGATGCAGGTAGTTTAGAACCGCCTGCCGGTATCGTTAACAACTCTGCCTTACTACCATCCGAACCCAAATGTGTCGTAACTATTTCCCGCCTGCCATTACCTTGCTGAACGACTACCGCACCAGCTCCGTCACCAAAGAGAATACATGTTGATCTGTCTGTATAGTCAGTAATCTTTGACATACATTCTGCCCCCACAACCAATACAGTTTTCATGGCTCCGGATGCAACAAAACTTTTGGCTACAGACAATGCATAAACAAACCCTGAGCAAGCTGCTAATAAATCAAAAGCTCCTGCATTCCGCGCGCCTAACTTCTCCTGTATATAACAAGAAGTAGAAGGGAATAAACAATCTGGCGTGACAGTGGAAGTTATTATTAGATCTACTTCAGTGGGCGAGACATTTGCAGCTTCCAGCGCACGCAAAGACGCTTCAACCGCCAGATCTGAAGTAGCAACCCCATTTTCTACAATACGTCTTTCCCTTATTCCCGTGCGTTTGGTGATCCATTCATCTGTTGTATCCAGCATCTTTGACAGATCATCGTTGGTGAGTACTTTTTCGGGTAAAAAAGAACCTACCCCTGTAATTGATGCCTTATATCCTTTTTCCATTAATTATCCTAATAAAATTAGGAAATTTGGCTTATTATGTCGCTGTCACGAGTGACGAATTCGCCTTCTCGAGTTCAGAATTAATATGTTTATTTACTTCATACTTACCAAATTGTATAGCTTCTCTTATTGCGTTCTGGATTGTCTTGGAATCTGACCTGCCATGAGAAATAATACTTATACCATCAATCCCAAGTAGCGGCACACCACCATATTCAGTGTAGTCCATTTTGCTGTACAGATGCTTACGAACAGGCTTGCAAAGCCAGGATCCCAGCCTTGTTAGAACGCTCTTATTTGCCTCCGAAGCAAATGCAGATAACATACTTATCGAGAGCCCCTCAGCAAATTTCAGCAAAACATTACCAACAAAACCTTCACAAACAACTATATCGAACTTGCCATCAAAGACATCTCGTCCTTCTGCATTTCCAACAAAATTCAGCGAAGTTTTTGAAAGGAGAGCAAAGGTCTCTTTTACCAACTCGTTACCCTTTGCATCTTCCTCTCCAATATTTAAGAGCCCTACTCTCGGGCTTTCAATATTTAATACGTATTTACAAAAAACAGATGCCATGACTCCATATTGCATCAAATGCGAAGGCTTGCATTGTATATTTGCTCCAGCATCGATTACCATGCATGCACCATGAAAAGTCGGTATAGACACGGCAATCCCCGGACGTTTAACATGTTCTAACGTACGAAGAAATAAGGACGATGCGGCTACCGTTGCACCTGTGTTTCCTGCGCTTACTACCGCATCAGCCGCTTTCTCCGCAACCAGTTTGACACCTCTGGTAATCGATGAATCAACTTTTTTCCGCACGGCCACAGTTGCAGACTCATTCATATCTACTACTTGTGAAGCATGCACGATTGATATATTACCAATAGTTGCAGCACCACACGCCACCAATTCACTTTGAATTCTATCCTGATCACCTACTAATATCATCTCATGATCAGTATAGAAGCGTGCAGCCGCCACTGCCCCTTTTACGATCTCAACAGGAGCTGCATCTCCACCCATTGCATCAACAGCAATACGCATAACTAGGCTCTCTCTACAGCAATTACTTGTTGGCCACGATAATAACCACAATTATGACAAACTGTATGTGGCCTTTTTATTTGTTTACAATGAGGACAAATAAACTTCTTTGATCTACTACCTGATGTGGTCCCTGCAAACTCAGAGCGTGGAACATTAGGCGGCGTCAGAGCATCATGTGAACGTCTCTTACCTGACCTTGAACTAGATTGTCTTCTTTTTGGAACTGCCATAAACGTAACTCTCAACCTAAAATCTAAAATAAATAAGGGAAGAATGAGAAAGAAAGGGAAAAGTATAAGGTATTATCTTTACTACCAAGTCTCCCGTTACTTTCTTGTTCTTCCCTTATTCTACCTATCCCCTTTAACAACACAAGCTTACAAAGGATGTTGGCAGGATTAATAATTTTCTTATTCTATATTTGCACCCTATCTTTGTCAAGTAAAAACATCATTAGTAGATTCAACAGAAGATTACGTATGATTTTCTATCTTTTCTTGTACTATTTTGAAGCCTAAGTCAATGGCTTCACCTATCTTATCCGGAAGCTGGCCGCCGGCCTGTGCCATATCTGCACGCCCTCCACCACCGCCTCCCACAATCTTTGCGATCTCCCCGGCGATTTTGCCGGCATGAAGCCCCTTCTTCACCAAATCGCTACTCAATGAGGCTATTAGTGTCACTCTACCGCCCTCTACAGTTCCTAGTATTATAGCAACAGAACCCAGACTCTTTTTTAACGAATCGACAGTTTTTCTCAAGTCATCAGTCCCTATTCCTTTTACTACTTCTGTTACAACTTTTACCCCTGATATTTCTTTCGCTTTGGAAGCAAAGTCAGAAGAATATTTCTGTACGCTATCTCTGCTTGCCTTCTGTACCTCTTTTTTAAACTCCTTTATTTGCAGCATCAACTCTTCAGCACGTTGAATGATCGTGTTTTCCTGAGTTTCAAGTACACCACACAACCTATTTAACGTTTCTTCCTTTCGCCTTGCCCAAGCAATGGCCTCATTTCCAGTAACAGCCTCTATCCTGCGTATTCCTGCCGCGATTGATGATTCACTTGTGATCTTAAAGAGTCCTATTTCACCAGTATTATCTACATGAGTACCCCCGCAAAGCTCCTGACTGTAATCACCAATATTCACAACCCTGACATTCTCCCCATATTTTTCACCAAACAACGCTGTGGCACCTGCCTTTCTGGCCTGGTCTAATGTCATCTGATTTGTAATCACAGAAGCATTTTCCATTACCCTCTCATTCATCAACTCTTCTATCCTTGCGATTTCGTCTTTTTTAACACCCTCAAAATGGTGAAAGTCAAAACGAAGCCTTTCATGAGTTACAGAAGATCCGGATTGTTCGGCATGTTGCCCTACAACTTGTTGTAAAACAGAATGAAGTAGATGCGTTGCTGAATGATTACGCTTTATAGCGCCCCTTCGTTCTCTACCAATATTACAAGTAACGTTATCATTGGCCTTGACCTTGCCTTCTACCACCTTACCAATATGCACAATAATATCATTGGCTTTCTTTGTGTTACTAACCTCAACCTTTGAGTCCTTTGTCTGAATTATACCAGTGTCACCAACCTGGCCACCGGCCTCCGCATAAAAAGGGGTTTGATCCAGCACTATGTGAATTTCCTGCCCTGCATCAGCAGAATCAACCAACTGTTCATCTACAATCAAACCAATGACCTTACTTTCTGTTTCATTTTTTTCATAACCCTGGAAAACCGTCTCTTTTACGGTCTCTTTAATTATACCTATCGGACCCTCATCAAATATATTACCGGTCATTTGCGTAGAAGATCTTGCCTGCTCACGCTGCTTCTCCATCTCTCTCTCAAAACCCTCTTTATCAACGGTCAGGTTGTTTTCTATTACTGTCGATTCTGTTATTTCAAATGGAAAGCCAAAGGTATCATACAACTGAAAAGCATCCTGTCCGGACAACAGCTTTTGTCCGCTACTGCGAAGGCCTTCCATAAGTTCGTCCAGTCTCTTACTGCCCATAAACAGGGTTTCGTGGAACCTCTCCTCTTCGTTCTTTATAATCCTTGCAATGTTTTCCCGACGTTGCTTTATTTCAGGATAAGCATCATGCATTACCTCTGCAATAACTGGAACAAGTTTGTAGAGAAAGCACTCCTCTTTTCCCAATTTTAGCCCATCACGAACAGCCCTTCTCAAAAGCCTTCTCTCTACATAACCCCTTCCTTCATTACCAGGCAGAACACCATCCGAGATACAGAATATTATTGCCCTCATATGGTCGGCAATTCGATTCATCATCTTGCCGTTTTCTGTCTTACTATCGTATTTAACCTCAACAATCTCAGAAATATTTTGAATTATCGGCTGAAATATATCTATCTCAAAATTTGTGCTGACACCCTGAACAACACTGGCCATTCTTTCCAGACCCATTCCCGTATCTACATTCTTATTTGGCAGGGGGTTAAGTACCCCTCCGTCTCTTCTGTCAAACTGCGTAAAAACCAGATTCCAAACCTCAACAAAGCGTTCGCAATCACAATCAGGAGCACACTCTGTTCTTTTGCATCCAATGTCTTCTCCTCGATCGTAAAAGATTTCTGAGCACGGGCCGCAAGGCCCATTTGGACCTTCTGAAGGAGCACTTGCCGGCCAGTAATTCTCCTTTTCTCCAAACCGGTATATCTTATTTTTGGGAATACCGATTTTCTTTAACCAGATTTCATAAGACTCTTCGTCATCCTGGAAAATACTAACAGACAATCTTTCTTCCGGTAGTTTCATCTCATTAAGCATAAATTCCCATGCCATCTCTATTGCCTCTAATTTGAAATAATCTCCAAAAGAAAAATTACCCATCATCTCAAAGAAAGTATGATGTGTGGGTGTCTTACCTACGTTATCTATATCACCTGTTCGGATACATTTTTGACATGTAGTCGCTTTCTTTACATCCAACGTCCCCTTGCCCAGAAACATATCCTTGAACTGGTTCATCCCTGCACCGGTGAATAACAGAGTTGGATCATCTTCCGGGACAAGTGAATCACTTGGCAAAACAGAATGCCCTTTTTCTTCAAAAAAACGTAAATATGTTCTTCTAATCTCGTCAGTTTTCATAATTATAAGTTGGTATTCTACATGCCTTAATAGCTAAATCAAGCCAAATATTATTGCAGAAAAACTGGTTCATTGTCCATGTCAGTTACTTCTAAATGCCCAGCGCATACTTATTTAGCGTTGACAACATTAAACCCATGGATATAATTTTAACAGAATTATAATGAAAGTAAATTTGAGTATTCATCGTATTTAGAAAGGACATAAACTTGCGTAGCGATACTATTACATGTGGGATTGAAAGATCACCGGCAAGGGCATTACTCTATGCTACCGGACTAACAAAGGAAAACTTGGATAAGCCATTTATAGGCATTGCCAGTAGTTTTACGGACTTGATCCCGGGACACACCCACATGAGAAAACTGGAAAGGGATATTGAAAAAGGCATACATGCGGCAGGAGGCGTCAGCTTCATATTTGGTGTACCAGGAATCTGTGATGGAATTGCCATGGGGCATAAAGGGATGAGCTACTCCCTTGCATCGAGAGAGTTAATTGCCGATTTAATAGAGACTGTCACAAATGCACACTGCCTGGACGGACTGATATTGTTAACTAATTGTGATAAGATTACTCCCGGGATGCTTATGGGCGCGGCAAGGATAGACGTCCCTGCTATTGCAGTAACAGGCGGACCCATGATTTCAGGACGCCGCAATATGAAGAAACTCTCTCTGGTTCGTGATACTTTTGAGGCTGTCGGTAGAAAGCAAAAAGGTGAAATCAGCGAAGAGGAGCTTGAATCTCTTGAAAAGGAAGCATGTCCCGGACCCGGATCATGCCAGGGATTATATACGGCAAACACAATGGCCTGTGTAACGGAAGCGCTGGGAATGTCGTTACCAGGGTGCGCTGCATCCCTTGCAATCTCTGCAGAGAAAGAGAGAATAGCCTATAAAAGTGGAGAAAGAGTAGTTGAGCTAGTTAGAAAAGGAATAAGCACTAAAAAAATAATGACTCGTGAGGCATTTGACAATGCGATATTAATAGATATGACACTTGGAGGCTCAACAAATACTTGCCTCCATATTCCCGCAATATCCCACGAAGTCGGCATCGACATAGAACTGGATAGATTTGATGAAATCAGCAGAAAAGTGCCTCAGATAACAAATCTACGCCCAGGCGGTGAACACTTTATGGAAGATCTTTTCTATGCGGGTGGGATTCCAGCAACAATGAAGAGGCTTGAGGACGACATTAATGATTGTGAAACCGTTAGCGGTTTCAGCACAAAAGAGATAGCAAAACGGGCAACCGTCTATGATGATGATATTATACGAACAAAAGATAACGCCTATAGCAAGGAAGGCGGTATTGCAGTTCTTCATGGAAATATAGCACCGGATGGTGCTGTGATCAAGCAAAGCGCACTATCCGACGATATGATGGTTTTCAAAGGTTCTGCAAAGGTCTTCGGAAGCGAAGAAGAGGCAATGAAGGCAATCATGGATAAGAAAATTTCTAAGGAATCGGTGATGATTATCAGATACGAAGGTCCTCGTGGTGGACCCGGGATGAGGGAAATGTTATCGCCCACTGCTGCGCTTGTTGGAATGGGCTTGGATAGTTCTGTTGCCTTAATAACTGACGGACGTTTTTCAGGCGGAACAAGAGGTCCATGCATCGGGCATGTCTCTCCGGAAGCTATGGTAGGCGGGCCATTAGCCTTGGTAGAAGATGGTGATGAGATAGTCATTGACATTCCAAATCGCAAATTATATGCTGTTGTATCAGAT
>JABGRF010000069.1 GCA_018648405.1 Candidatus Scalindua sp. | reverse complement strand
AGTATCTCGCAATGCCGCAGAAATTCCTCGTAGATATAGATACAATTGATTTAAATGAGATAGTAGCTGATATGGATAGTATCAGGCTCATAGTTCCACATCGTTACGAGATGGAGCAGTTAAGTGGAATACTTAAATTTGATCCTGAGAACAAAATAATTATAGGATATAAGGACGTAAAAGAAGATGAGTTTTGGGTACGTGGGCACATTCCGGGCAATCCTCTTATGCCTGGTGTATTAATGGTGGAAGCTGCCGCGCAATTGTGTACCTATTATTTTAAGAGTTCTATCGACACAGAAAAGTTTTTTGGTTTTGGTGGTATAGATAAGGTTAAATTTCGCGGTAAAGTACTGCCGGGTGATAAATTGATCATTATTGCAAAGAATTCAGAATTAAGAGCCAGGAGGGCTATCTTTGATGCACAGGGGATAGTGAATGGCAAACTTGTATTTGAAGGTAAGATAATTGGCATGGCAATGTAGCAGAGGTTGTTGACGTTCTATATATTTTAGCTATTTTTCCTTTTTAGAGAGGGGTTTTTATGAATAAGCAAGAATTAGTTGAGGCAGTAGCAAAAGAGCTGGGTACATCAAAAGCTGGAGGAGAGAGAGCGGTAAGCGCCGTATTAGGTGGTATTACTAAAGGTGTAAAGAAAGATAAAAATGTTCAGCTGATAGGGTTTGGTACTTTCTCAGTAAAGAAAAGAAAAGCCAGAATGGCAAGAAATCCTCAAACTGGAGATCCAATTAAGGTTAAGGCCAGTAGGACTGTTGGCTTTAAGGTAGGTAAGAAGTTCAAAGATATGGTTTAAGTATCTATTTTGCCTTGAGCCTTTTGTGTAAGTTAAACGTATATCACGTAGCAACCTCGCGTATAGTTATTGTTTTAAATTGTGCGTAGTTTTCAATCTTAACAAGCTAAATTGGGAGGCACTTGCTTTGTGAAGTGAGTGCCTCTCGATTCTAGTCCTTTCTGCTTTGTTATTCATTCTTAGTTTCCCGCCTCTAGAATCATTTATCAATCTGGCATACTGTCCATCGGTATTTAGCGTTCATGTTTGGTTACAGAAAGATGAGATTAATTAGTCTAAAAAAACCGGCATTAATCATTATTTTGAGATAGGCGAATGTAAATGGGAAAATTATTTGGAACAGACGGAATAAGGGGAGTTGCGAATGCTTATCCAATGACTCCTGAAGCGGTATTAAATATTGGAAAAGCCGTTGCTCATGTTTTCAAAGAGAAATGTGAAAAGGAAAGGCCTAAATTTGTCCTAGGAAAAGATACCAGGCTCAGTGGCTATATGCTGGAAAACGCTTTAGCGTCAGGTATTGCTTCAGTAGGTGCGGATGTTTTACTCGTTGGTCCCATGCCAACGCCAGCCATTGCGCATCTGACTAAATCGTTGAATGCAGATGCCGGAATTGTGCTTAGCGCGTCACATAATCCTGCTGAAGATAATGGAATAAAGATTTTTAGTGAAGATGGATATAAGCTGCCGGATACTGTTGAGAATGAGATTGAAAAATATGTCTTATCAGAAGCAGTAAAGACTGAACATATAAAGGGAAACTTGATTGGGAAAGCGTACAGGATTGATGATGCAAAAGGGAGATATATAGAATTTGTAAAAGCGTCTGTAAAAAGCATGAGCCTGAAAGGGTTAAAAATTGTGCTGGATTGCGCTAATGGAGCTGCATACAATACAGCGCCACATGTATTTAGTGAGCTTGGAGCAGAAGTAATTGTGCTGAGTGACAAGCCGGATGGATTGAACATAAATTTAGATTGTGGTGCAATGCATCCCGAAAAGATGATGGCGGTTGTGAAGAAGGAAAAGGCAGATATTGGAATAGCGCTGGATGGAGATGCGGACAGAGTAATAGTTTGTGACGAAAAAGGTAAAAGCGTTGATGGTGACCATATTATTGCGATATGTGCAATTGAAATGAAAGAGAATGGAACATTAAAAAAGAATCATGTCGTTGTAACTATCATGGCCAATAAAGGCTTTGATATTGCGATGGAAAAGA
>JABGRF010000368.1 GCA_018648405.1 Candidatus Scalindua sp. | reverse complement strand
TCTGCCTATACTTTTAAGTAGTTTAAGGGCATCTTCTATCTGCTCCTCTGCTGTTACATTGACAGAGGCTCTGTCAGGATAGATATCGTATAGCCCAACGTAATCTTTGGGTGTAAGGTTCGTCATTATCGAATTAGCACCGCTCATAAGGGCCTGTCGCCTTGCTTGTGGGCCTATAGTCTCAAGCGCAGTAGTTACGAGGATCTTACCGTGTGGATCAATAAGCCTCAAGACAGAGAGTGCCTTAAGTACGTATTCCGCATCGGGTGCCTCATGACCGGAAAGCGGTGTGTCAGGGTGAGGAATAAACGGGCCAAATGAGTACATATCGCAACCCAGTTCCTTTGCAAACAAGAAATCATCTATAACACTCTCCATTTTCTGTCCGGGAAGACCAATGAGACTTCCACTGGCAATAATGTATCCAATATCTTTAAACAGCTCAAGGTACCTGATTCTCTCCTTCAAAGATGAGTGAGGGTGGAGTTTTGAATACAACTTGCTGTCTGATGTTTCAAATCTGAAAAGAACAGCTCTGGCACCTGCCTCAAATGCATCTCTATAGAACTTTTCATCTCTTTCACCCACACTCAGAAAAATGAAGACAGGGGATCTATCGATTATCTCCCTGATCAGGTCTAAAAGTTCCTCTGAGCTATAAGAAGTGTCTTCGCCGGATTGCAGCACTATTCCCTTAAACCCGAAACGGTTTACTGCATCAGCAACTACGTCTAGAATCTCCTCTTTTTTCAGGCTGAAGCGTTCGAGGTTTTTATTGTCAGAGTTTATGCCGCAGTATGCACATTGACAATCACATCTATTTGAAAACTCGATAATACCATGCACACAGCAGGCATTACCCAGAAACTTCTGACGTATGAAATTTGCTGACTTGTGCAGAACATCAATCTCATCCTGATCCTCGCTTGATAGTAATCTCATCGCCTCTTCATGTGAGATTGACTTGCCATACGTCGCGCGGTCAATAATCTTCAAAAAGCCTTTGTCGAGGTTTGGGTTATCGTTATATAATTTAGAGAGTTTTACGTCAGTCTCTTTCAGTTCAAAGAACAGCTCCTTCCAGGTCTCCAGGATCTCTTTGGCATCCTCTTCGTCTATTTTCTGTACTACAAATCCACCCTGTGCATAGACGTAATCACCAACCTGTAGCTCATAAAAATCATTTCGGGCCTTCCTCACTTCACCAAAATAGTCTACAGTGACCAGGTCACCACTAATACTCTTTACATTTCCGGGGATAGCATAGCACATTTATATTATTTGAATTATTCCACTTCAGGTAGAAATTGTAGATTGATTTATAACTTGGACAATATTTACAAATCTCAAAGATTAGTGTTCAGGATCAATATTCGTGCGATCCTGATTTGCATCCATTAAATCATAATAAATACGAATTGAATATTATAATACAAACAAGGTTTGACAATATAAATATTAGGTTAGCATTCTTGATCTACAGGGAATGTAACAGTAACAGTCGTTCCTTTTCCTACTTCACTCCGGATCTTAATATTAGCTCCGTACTGATTGATCAGATTCTCGACTATAGAGAGTCCCAGACCTGTCCCCCGCATATCGTTCTGCTTTGCATTTTTAGATCTGTAGAATTCTTTGAATATCTTTTCAAGGTCATCTTTTATAATACCTATTCCAGTATCAGATATTTCCACCTTAATTTCATTACTTGTGATTGTGTTACTTATGCTTATTGTGCCTCCCTGCTTTGTGTACTTTACTGAGTTGTCAATTAAATTTGTCAATATAATATCAAGGTCATCTGGAACTATTTTTATATAAGAAGGCTTGGGAGTGGTATTAATTATTATTTCCAGATCCTTTGATTTTGCCTTTTCCTGCATTAATTGTAATGTGTCTTTGACTGCAACATTTATGTCTATTAATTGAGTGTCAACCTCTTTAGTTTTACCTATTTTACTTGCAATCAGATCAAGGAGGCCGTTAACAAGCGTAATAAGAAAACTCGTTCTTTTTTCTGACCTGACAACTAAATCTCTTGCTTT
>JABGRF010000031.1 GCA_018648405.1 Candidatus Scalindua sp. | reverse complement strand
TTTACACTATGATGCTGGAAGATACGGATTATGAAATAGTTCGTGCATATGATGGAGATGAGGCTTTGGCAAAACTAGAGGAAAAGAAGCCAGATTTGATTATTCTTGATATACTTTTGGATCTGGTAACCGGGGACACATTTTTTCTTTATATAAAGGGAATGCCAGAATATTCAGATATTCCGGTTATTATATGCAGTAGTTTTTCTGAAAAGGCTTATAAGAATTTGAAGGAAATGGATCCTAATCTTGTGTTCCTTGAAAAGCCATTTACAAAAGAAAAAATGATAGAGGAAATAACAGCCAAGATTGGGTAGAAGGATTGGAAGTGCTTGAAGCTAAGGCGCGATGCAGCTTGAACTGATTAAACAGTTTAAATCATTATTTTCAGATACTTCGCTTGCTGCTATGCCGTGTTGTAGTGTTAGGCCTTGCTAGAAAGTCGTTTTAGGTAACTGATAAACTTAAAGCAAAGGCTTGATAGTCTTGCGTAATAGGGGCAACGTGGATTTTCCACTGTTATTTTGTCGCCAACATGGATCTCTCCTCCTCCGATGATTCTGCAACGAATACCACCTTTGTTATTCATTGCGTCCTCGGCACCAGGGCCAATCTTCTTTTCCATGTTTTTGCAAGGATTACATTTGTCTTCTACACGCACAAGTATTTGGCCTATGCGTAAATTTCGTCCAATCAACTCATTCAGCTCTATACCCTTAACCATAATCTGGCGCCTGCTTGAACCGGCAGGTATCTCATAGCCAAGTTCTCGGGACATTTCGTCTATGGTTTCGGCTTCAATTAAGGTGATTTGTCCGATATGGAATTTCTCCGAACGATAATCCTCTGTAATCCCAAAATTTGAACGCACAATGACTTGGTTACAAGATTCAGCAACAGCATTTCTCTCTCGAACGATATGGATTGAAACTATTTCAGCCATAATTGTTTTCTCCAGTCTTCGGTTTTATCCATTTGCCCGAATATGTACTAACCTACTTTTGATTAATTCTAAAATCCATCACACTCTTAATTGTCACCATTATATCGTGTGTAGTATAATTTTGAAAAATAATTTTTCTTGTTGATTCATAGATAAGGTTGATTTAGAATTAAACAAAAAATATAGTTTATAACCTTTTTAATATAGATTTAATGGGAAAAATAGTAATTAAGGAAGATAGATGCAAAGGCTGTGAGCTTTGTATTGATGCATGTCCTTACGGACTTCTAAAAATGTCTGTTGAAGTAAACCATTTTGGCTATCATACTGCACAATTTGTAAACGGTAATGGTAAAAAATGTACCGCGTGTAAATTTTGTGGATTGATGTGTCCAGACTTCGCTATAGATGTCTATGAATAACGTTGCTTCTGATCACTTTCCTAAATACCGCAAGTCATTCAATTAAACAAAATAGTCCATTCATTATCTCTCGCCTTGTGAGTCTCGTGGAAATCCGCTTATTTAGTAAAAGCTTCTTGCCTTGCTAATATTTATTGATATGATTGATTAGTAAAAATTATTATTTTTGGTAAATTAATGTTTAAATCTACGACCATATTATCTGTAAAACACAAAGGAAAAGTAGCCATAGGTGGTGATGGACAGGTTACTATGGGTTCGTTTGTTGTTAAAAAAGAGGCATGCAAGATCCGTAAATTATACCATGAAAAGGTTATTGTGGGGTTTGCCGGATCGGCTGCTGATGCCTTTGCTCTCATGGAGAGGTTTGAGTCCAAATTAGAAAAATATCAGGGCAATGTACTTAGAAGTGCACATGAACTTGCCAAGGACTGGCGTACAGACAAGATATTGAGAAAACTTGAATCGCTATTGATAGCGGTAGATAAAGATTGTTCACTCTTGGTTTCTGGTAACGGAGAGATTATTGAGCCTGATGATGGCATCTTGGGCATAGGCTCCGGAGGGCAGTTTGCGACCGCTGCTGCAAGGGCCCTGGTAAAACATTCTGAACTTAGTGCAAAACAGATAGTAGAGGAAGCATTAAAGATAACAGCAGATATATGTGTATATACGAATGCGAA
>JABGRF010000232.1 GCA_018648405.1 Candidatus Scalindua sp. | reverse complement strand
TACCAAAACAGCCCTATTATGTCAAAACAATAAGCGCAATAATTTTCCTTGCTAGGGATAAATATGTTTGATAGTATCAAATTACCCCACTAGCCGCCTGATATACTCAGGATTTGAGACGGAAATAGCGTGTTGCGCTACGGTTATGTTAAAAGGCTATTCACACCAAGATGTTAATTTTGACTAAGTAAGATTACTAAGCAATTTCGATCATTAATTGATGTAGTTATAAATTTGAATAAAGGTGAAAATTATGAAAAAGAAGTACATATATTTCTTTGGTAGCAAAAGTGCAGACGGCAATGCCAAGATGAAGGACCTACTCGGAGGTAAGGGAGCAAACCTTGCAGAGATGGCTAATCTCGGATTCCCAGTACCTTCCGGATTTACCATCACAACTCAGGCGTGCAATGAGTACAACCACAATAATAATAAATATCCAACAGAACTTCAAAGTGAAATTGATAGAAACCTCTCCCGCCTTGAGCGTGAAATGGGCGCCAAATTAGGAGACGCAAAGAACCCCTTGTTAGTATCAGTAAGGAGCGGTGCCGCTGCTTCTATGCCGGGAATGATGGATACTGTTCTAAACCTGGGATTGAACCCTGATTCCATACAAGGCTTAATCCATAAAACAAATAATAAAAGATTTCCATGGGACGCATACAGGCGATTCATAAATATGTTTGGTAATGTTGTGATGGGCATGAAGCATCATGACTTCGAGGAGATACTTGACCGGCACAAAGAGAAGGCAAATGTAGAAAATGACACAGACCTTAATGCAGAACAATTGAAGGAGATCTGTAAAGATTTCATTGCTATCTACAAAAAGAAGACTGGCACCAATTTTCCCACAGACCCTAAAGAGCAACTACGAAAAGCAATTGTAGCTGTTTTTAATTCATGGAATAATCCAAGAGCAGTAAAATACAGAAAAATATATGAAATCAGTGGCCTAATGGGGACTGGTGTAAATATACAGGCCATGGTATATGGGAATACCGGCAACAACTCTGCGACAGGTGTGTGTTTTACCAGAAATCCATCTACCGGTGAGAATAAATTCTATGGAGAGTTTTTACTGAATGCGCAGGGTGAGGACGTCGTAGCAGGTATTCGAACACCGGAACCAATAAGCGATCTGGCAAAAGAGTTACCCTCAGCGTACAAGAAATTAGTAAATATAAAAAACAAATTGGAGAAGCACTACAAGGACCTACAGGATATGGAGTTTACGGTACAAGAAGGAAAGCTGTTTATGCTCCAGACACGCAATGGAAAACGTACAACACAGGCGGCGGTAAAGATAGCAGTAGATATGGTAAAAGAGAAGCTTATTGACAAGGAGACTGCTATCAACAGGATAGACCCAAACCAATTGGATCAGCTGCTGCACCCGACATTTGATCCGAAGGCAAAACGAAATGTTATTGCGTCAGGCCTACCAGCATCACCTGGTGCCGCTTCCGGAAAAGTCACATTCCACGCCGACGAAGCGGAGGCGCTAGCAGCAAAACATGAGAAGGTTATACTGGTAAGAATCGAAACCTCACCTGAAGATATTGGAGGCATGCATGTTGCACAGGGCATACTTACAACTAAGGGAGGCATGACCTCACACGCAGCTGTAGTTGCCAGAGGCATGGGAACATGCTGTGTGGCAGGATGTGGAAGCATTCAGATAGATTATGAGAAGGAAGAGTTTATTGTAGGTAACAAAACTATTAAAAAAGGTGATTACATCTCTCTGGATGGATCACAGGGTGAAGTCATCCTGGGACAAGTACCCACAGTAGAACCTACACTAAGCGGTGATTTCAGCAAGCTCATGAAATGGGCTGATGAGATTCGCAGGCTTAAGGTTAGAACAAATGCGGATACACCAGAAGACGCGAAGAGGGCCAGAAGCTTTGGCGCTGAAGGCATTGGACTGTGCCGCACAGAACATATGTTCTTCGGTGAAGATCGTATTGATTACGTCAGGCAGATGATACTTACTGCAGGTAATGTTACCACTCTGCAAGTGTCTGTTACTGAGATGGAAGCAGAACTTGGAAAAGCACCAAAGAGAAAGCAATCATCATTGAACAAGAAGATAAAACATATAAGAACAAAACTGAAAGCATCACAGAAGTTATATAATGGTGCACTGAATAAGTTATTACCCATGCAAAGAGGTGATTTCGCGAAAATCTTTAAGGTTATGAACGGTTTTCCTGTTACTATTCGACTTCTCGATCCACCATTGCACGAATTCCTGCCCAAGGAAAAACATTTACAAGTTGTACTTGCAAAAAAAATGGGAATGACCCTTAAAGAAGTTAAAGACAGGGTTCACAGTCTCCATGAAACCAATCCAATGCTGGGATTAAGAGGATGTCGCCTGGGCATTATCTACCCTGAAATTTATCAAATGCAGGTAAAAGCGATAATTGAAGCGGTATGTGCTGTAAAGAAGAAGGGTATCAAAGTGATACCAGAGATAATGATCCCCCTTGTAGGAACGGATGAAGAGATGAAGGTCCTTAAAGATGATGTTAAAATAGTCGCAAAAGAGGTATTAGCAAAAAAGGGTGTAAAAATAAGCTATAAGATCGGAACAATGATAGAGATACCAAGAGCTGCTTTAACTGCTGATCGTATAGCTAAGCATGCTGAATTTTTCTCTTTTGGCACTAACGATTTGACCCAGATGACATTTGGGTATAGCCGTGACGATGTCGGATCCTTTGTACCGCAGTACGCCGAACGCGGAATATTGGAAAAAGATCCTTTTCAAGTCCTCGATCAGGATGGAGTTGGACAGCTGGTAACAACCGGAATAAAAAAGGGTAGACAGGTAAGGCCTGATCTTAAGATAGGGATTTGCGGCGAACACGGAGGAGAACCTTCTTCCATACAATTTTGCCACAGAAACGGAATGGACTATGTAAGCTGTTCACCATTCAGAGTACCTATCGCTCGCTTATCAGCAGCCCAAGCAGCAATAAAAGGAAAAATATAGATGGATAGTTTCCATACTGATAAGTACAAGAAACCTCCTCAACTGACAAAAGAAAACTTTTTCCTGAAATCCATTAATTTTGTAAAGGAAAGTCTTGTATGGTACTTTTATGAAAAAGATACCCTTGAGGTTAAAATAAAACAGAAGGACAGTCAATTAGAAGATCTGAAATCACAATTAAATATTGTGAATCATATGTATGAAGAGGGAAGAAACCTTTTGAAGGAGCAGAAAAGGGATCTTGAAGAGATGCTGAAAGCGGAACGTAAAGGAGCAAATATCCCTTCTCTGTTACAGCTAGACAGGAAACAACCAAAGATTTCTCAAAGATCTAAGATAAAGATCAATAAACTGAAGGCAAAGATAGAGAGACTGACAAAAGCGGGTATACCCACTGCGCTGGAAGGATACTATGAGATTGGTCTTACCTCCTTCTACAATGACCGGATTGATGAAGCGATCAAACAGTGGGAAACTGTTATAAAACTGGATAAGCATAACATAAATACTAATCATAATCTCGGAATCGCTTATTACAAGATTGGGAGGTATGATGATGCCATTTCAACATTAAACGCAACTGTAAATAATAACCCTAAAGACCACACTCCGTATTATTGCCTGGGGCTTGCTTATAGCAAAAAAAAGGATTTCGTCTCCGCAATTTCTCAATTCAAAAGAGCACTCTCATTTGATCCCAACGAGGAAGCAATTTACTACAACCTTGGTTTGGCTTATGACCATAACAAGGAAACTGATGAAGCAATTGATACCTACAATAAAGTAATTGAACTCAATGCTCAACATATCGATGCCATTTTTCATCTAGGCATTCTCTATATAAAGAAAGAGTCATTTGATAAAGCAATTACAGAGTTCAAAAAGGTCATTAGCGCTAATACCTCTAATGTGGATGCACACTATCATCTAGGGTGCTGTTACGAAGAGAAAGGATCGACTGCAAGCGCTAAGAAAGAATTTGTAAATGCCATTAAGTCTGACCCGCAACACATCCCTTCGCTCTACAGTCTGGGAATTATTTATATGAAGAACGAAGACAGCGATGATGCTGCTTCAAACTTCAAAGCCATCCTGAAAATTGACCCTGATAACCATGATGCACATTACAACATGGGCGTTCTTTATTATAAGGATGAAAAATACGACGATGCGATTACTGAATTTAAAGAGGCGTTAGATAAGAGAAATGAAAATGCAGATATCTATTACAATATGGGACTCGCTTATTTTAAGAAGAAACTTTTCGAAGACGCGATTTCATCTTTTAAAAATACGCTTAGTACAAAAAACAAACATGTAGATGCCTTGCACGAACTGGGCAATTCGTATAATAGTATTGGAAATCACGAAAAAGCTATTTCTCTGTTTAATAAAGTTTTGACTCTTAGCCCTAAAAATGCAACATGCTACTTTCACCTGGGCAATGCTTACCGGGCAGACAAAAAACGTAATGAGGCACACTCTGCTTATAAAAAGGCAATTGAAATCAATTCTAACTATGCCGAAGCCTGGAATGCAATCGGTATTATAAACAGAGCAAGAGGGAATCATGATGAAGCTGTCCACGCACATAAAAAGGCACTGGAAATTGACCCGGCCTACGCAGAGGCACATAAGAATCTTGGTGTTTTGTGTGATGATAATGGAGAATTGGAAGACGCAATTACTCATTACAATGAAGCCACTAAACTCAGATCTGATTATGACGAAGCATACAATAATCTAGGGGTAGTGTATTCCAAACAAGGCAACACAGACAAGGCAATAACATTTTACAAAGCAGCCCTGGATTTAAATCCAGATTATGCGGAAGCGTATAATAACCGTGGAGTAGCGTACGACAGTAAAAACATGCTGAACGAAGCCATAGAACAGTACGAAATGGCAATCGAAAACAACTCAGAATATGCTGAGGCATATAACAATCTCGGTACTACCTACGCAAAAAAAATAATGCTCACTCAGGCCATCACACAATACAAAAAAGCAATCAGAATTAATCCTGAATACTCTGAAGCACACTTTAATCTTGGTATCGCATATAACAAGAAGAAAATGTATGACAACGCAATTACATCATTCAGAAAAACCATTGAATTAAATCCTGATGATGAGACCGCTCATTACAATCTCGGCATAGTTTACAGCAAAAAGCGAATGCACGATGAAGCAATCCTTGAATACAAAAAAGTAATTGAGTCTAATCCAAACCTGCCAGATGTTCATTATAATCTAGGAGTAGTATACCGGGAAAAAGGGATGCATCTTCAGGCGAAGAGAGAAGTTTCATTGTACAAAAAACTTAGCAGTCGTAAATAAGCCTCCCGGGTTCATCCCATAAAAAAAGCGCCTCCTCGTTTTACGCGAAGGCGCTTTTTACTACTTATAACAGTCACTTTCCAAAATCACGTTCGAAAAGTTGCTACAGTTACTTCTTCTCTTTGTAATCCTTGATTGCCGCTTCAATAGCTTCCTGAGCCAGAACCGAACAGTGCATCTTATTTGGTGGCAAGCCGTCCAGTGCCTCAGCTACAGCTTCGTTTGTAACCTCCAGAGCTTCATCCAGAGTCTTACCCACAATCATTTCAGTAGACATACTACTTGTTGCAATTGCCGCCCCACAACCAAATGTCTTAAACTTTGCCTCTACAATTTTATCACCTTCTACCTTCAGGTACAACCTCATCACATCACCACAAGCAGGATTACCCACGGTCCCAACAGCATCAGCATCCTTTATATCACCCATATTTCTGGGTTCCATAAAATGGTCCATCACCTTTTCACTGTATGGTCCATTCATATCATCAGACATAAATCAAACTCCTTTCAACTTTAAAAATACGGAGGGTTTAACTATTACGAGTATGCCCATCCCATCCGACTGAATCAACTATTCAGACAGATTCTCCGGACGACTTCCACATCGTTTGTAATGAAATCACAAACTGTATAAAGAAACCAATTACCGTAAAAACGCCTCCAATAAATACGGCAATTGCAAAAACTGGTATCCGTTTTGTTAGCCACCAGGAAAACACATCCATCAACAAGGATCCAAAAGGAAAGATCAATAAGATTATTTTAAGTTTCTCATTAATCGGCGTAAACAAAAAAATTATTCCACTTAAGGCAAAAACCACACCAATACTGATCATATGGATATGACTAAGCGTTATAAGTCTGGGTATTGATATTCCATTATTTATCTTTGTAAAAACAGCACTGACAGTTGAAAGCTTATCAAACGGTGCAAACGCCGCATCTCCACCGGCGGTGTGACAAAGCAGACAATTTTTCAGTATAATACTTTTTGCCTCGATAGACTTCTCTTTTACGGCGCCACCCTTTGCCCAATTAATCAAACTGTTTCTTTCGTACTCATTGTCAAGATGCTCCCTCATAGTACCATTGAGTTTCGACTCGACAAGCAAAACGTCCGGTTGACCATGATAAGTCAAAACTATATCTTGAAGTGAGAACCCGGCGACTCCGTCAGCCCTGTTGTATGTAAGGAAAATATTTAACTGAGAAAATACAAACCCTATTCCCATACAAATCAGAAAAAAAGTACATAATATCTTTCCACTAACAGGTAATGTATTCAGCCGGAATTCACGCAATCTAACCATTCAAAACTTTCAAGGAACTTTCTAACAATGAATAGACTTTCCGGAATCAAGTTTATGACTCTTCATAGTTCTATTCTCAAATGTAACGTATTCATCATAGCCGGCTTCAGCTGCAAGCGTTGTTGCCTTATCAAAATCTCTGCCCACTTCATCTGGAGTATGAGCATCAGAACCAAAAACTACAGGAATATCGAATCTCTTATAAACCTTTAGAATTTCATATGAAGGATAAATCTCATGCACCGGTTTTCTCAAACCAGAGGTATTAATCTCTACCGCAACTCCGCACTCTTTAAACACCTTTGCTGTCTCCTCTAAATCATCCAGTAGTTCGTGACTTGGCCTGTTCCCAAACTTCTTCACGAGATCACAATGTCCGATTATATCAAAAAGCAAAGTTCTGGCAGATTTACGTAGTAATTCAAAATACTCCTTGTAAACTAAATCGACATCCTTATTATCCCATTTCTTACGCTCTCCCGGATGGTCAAAAGCCCACTCTCCTATGTAATGAACCGAGCCGGTAACATAATCAAAATCATGCTTTGTTAAGAGCGCTTTGGTATAAGATTCAGTATCAGGAGTGTAGTCAGCCTCTACTCCTAACTTAATTCTAATCTCCGGAAATGACTTACGTAGTTCCATGACATCATTTACATAATCAGGAAGTTCATTAAGTGCCATTGCCAGTCCCAACTCCTTACCACTGTCACCACGTAAAGGCAAATGATCATTAAAACCTATTTCATCAAGTCCAAGATTTATTGCAGCTCTCACATAATCGACTGCTTCTCCATCTGCATGGCCGCATCTATTTGTATGTATGTGATAGTCTATCACTAAATTAGTCCTTTTTACTCTAATCAAGAATTAAATATTGAGTCTGTTATGACAGAACCGCTTCAGTTACAGGTAGTTATGCCACGTCGTCTGCACTTACTGCTTCTATGTATTGCCAGTTAACAGGTCCAGAACAATATTTAATTTTACCTGTGTAACAAGGTAATAACAATAATAAAATAAGATGCTCTCTCAATTTGCTAATTAAAACAAAAAGCCATTATTAGGAGCGAAACGGCCATTTGCAGTTGCTTGTAATTGACTTTGACATTCTTATGATATTTATGATAAATTGCCTGACTGGAAAAAAACAGTTTCAACACTTCTAATTTGATAATCAGCATAAAGCTACAATATAAATGAAAAAGACTACTCAATTGAAACAGATGATTTTGAGCACGCAACTGGAGTTTCTCATGGAAGCTCATAGTGGCATGTCTGCTAAAATAGTTGAAGAAGCCGGATTTAAAGGGATTTGGGGCAGTGGACTTTCAATCTCCGGTTCTTTAGGTGTTCGAGATAATAACGAAGCGAGCTGGACACAGATTCTAGATGTCTTAGAATTTATGAGCGATGCTACTACAGTTCCCATTCTAATGGATGGAGATACCGGGTTTGGCAACTTTAACAATATGCGTCGCCTTGTTAAAAAACTGGAGCAGATAGATATTGCAGGGGTCTGCATCGAAGATAAGATCTTCCCAAAAACAAACAGCTTTCTCCGTGACGGAGCCCAACCTTTAGCTGATATCAAAGAGTTCTGTGGAAAAATAAAGGCAGGCAAGGACATTCAGAAAGACGATGACTTTGTCATTGTCGCTCGAGTAGAGGCCTTTATCGCAGGATGGGGACTCAAAGAAGCATTGAAGCGTGCGGAAGCTTATCGCCAGGCTGGAGCAGATGCAATCCTGATGCACAGCAAATTATCCAATGCATGTGAAATCTTTGATTTTATGAATGAATGGGGAAACCGTGCCCCAATCGCTATTGTTCCAACTAAGTATTACACGACACCTACCGAGGAGTTTAAAAAACACAATATTTCACTAGCCATCTGGGCAAATCACATTTTCCGTGGCTCTATTCAAAAAATGCAGGAGATCGCCCAACAAATCAACCAGGAGCAAAATCTGCTCAACGTCGAAGATTCTATTGTCCCGGTCAAAGAGATTTTTCGCCTTCAAGATGATAAGGAATTGGCATTGGCAGAAGAACACTACTTAAGTCCTAAAACCGGAAACCAGCGGAGCGCTATTATCCTTGCGTCTACTCGTGGAGATCAGCTGGGAGCTCTCACAGAGTCTATTCCAAAGACCATGATTAAGATTGGAAAAAAGAGTATCCTGGAACGCGCAGTAGAGCATCTTAACGAACATCATATAAAGAACATTATGGTGGTAGCGGGATACAAGAGAGAAAAAATCAATCTTCCCAACTTAAAGGTTATTGCAAATGATGACTACGAGACGACAGGAGAAATGGTATCCCTCACCAAAGCGATTGATACCACCAAGGAAGAGTGCGTTATTCTGTTTGGCGATGTTCTCTTTAAAAAATATGTTCTCACCATCATGTTGGATGATCCGGCAGACATTGTCATCATTGTAGATTCCGTATTCTCTCTTGAAAAACAATATCAGTCTGACTTTGTTCAGGTATGTCCGATGGAAGAAAAATCATTATTTCCTGAAGCCAACTATTATCTGGATAAAATCATTTATGATCAACCGGGTGCTGAATACTACGGAGAGTGGCCAGGCATGATGAAACTGACAGACAAAGGGGTAATAATCGTAAAAGCCTTTATTCAAGAGTTCAGAGATAAGCCGGAGTTCCAGAAGATGGATATCAGGGAGATGCTGAACCAATTAGTTAAGCAGGGAAACAAGGTTAAAATCCAGACGATCTCAGGGCACAGAATTGATGTAAACGATATTGATGACTTCTCTTTAGCCGGAGAATTTTAGAACAGAGACGGCATCCGGAACCGCTCTATTTCATTTCCTCTACAGCAACTTCTTCAGGAACTCTTTTTCCGGAGGTTTATTGGCCTTGTACACTATTATTCCATCCCTATCCAGCACAATATTCAGCGGTATACCAACAACCTTATAGAGCCTTGCTGCGACCGCTTTAGAATCGAGAACTACCGGATAATTTATCTTGTTCTTATCAGCAAGCGATTTAACCTTTTTCACACTCTCCTGGATATCTATACCTAACACATTAAGGCCTTCATCCTTAAACTCATTGTAGTATTCCTTGAGAAGCGGTATTTCATGCCTGCACGACGGACACCATGTGGTACCGAAAACAAGTAAGGTAACCTTATCCTTCGCAAATGACTCTAACTCAATCTCCTTGCCGTCAAGAGTCAGCAGACTGAATGAAGCCGCTCTGTTCCCTATATCTACGCCTGTCCCAACCTCAGCAAATACTTTATCTTCCGAAGCACTAAAAGAGACAAAGCACAGTCCAAGTACACTGAAAAGCAAAATTACAAATAATCTCATAACCTTATCCATGAGCATCCTCTCATATTATTTAAATCTATAAGTGTATTATAAAGTGAAACAACCGTGGAAAGCTGATTATACTATTGTTTGCTCAAACAGTCTCTACATGTACCGTAGAAAGAGACGTGGTATCTGGTAGGTGTGAACTCTTTCAATATTCCTTCTGGCAGTACAGGGTTCACACTCTCTCCATCAACGTCAGAGATTTTATTGCACTCTGAACAGATAATGTGATGGTGTGTAGACGTATTCGGGTCGTAATGTTTTCTTTCATCATCTATAGTAATCTTTAATACCTCTCCCATCTTTTCCAGAATATCCAGTGTCTTATAAACAGTGGTAAAAGAGATGGTAGGATACGTTTTCTTTATCGTGGCAAAAATATTCTCTGCTGATGGATGCTCCAGGTTACCCTCAAGAATCTTAAATATTCCCAAACGCTGAGGCGTAATCTTGTAGCTCTTGCTTCTGAATTTTTCAACCAGACTTTCAGATGTATTCATTTAGTCACCAATCAAAACGTATAAAACTTATATTACAAATATACTATATGGATTATTAAACAACAACCATTACATGTTGTCAAATGTAATTTTATAACTATCCATAATTTTGTTGGTTTCATATGACACAGGCATGCTAACACCTGCCCTTTCGCCGGTCAGTCTGCAGGTTGGCGTGAACAATATATCATCATCAACGTTTGTCAGCACCCAGTTCTGTGCAATAAACATGAATATCAGTACAATGAATATGGTCATAATACCTTCAAAAACAAGCTTACCTATATCCGTCCCATAAATTCTTTTGACCAAGTTAGAATTTGTATTTACCTTGCTTTTCATAATATTACCCCTTTTTTCAAATTTACAAAATATAACTCACTATTCCCTTATGGACATAAACAACAAGAAACTAAGGAGTCAATCCTGCCTAAGGCATCAAAATATGATCTATGCACATATTATCGTCATATTATGGATTAACTTTACAACTATCTGTAAAAGATTCACCTACAAGCAAAAAAATGTATTTATGAAGCATGTTTATTGCAGGCGATACTCTTGATAACATTGAAATTCCTATACTTAAACTTAGAGATTGAATTTAATGAAATAAAATTTATAATCTCCTTAAATATGCAATCAGCTGTCCTGGCTTCTACTCACCAAACCTTTTAGCGAACAATAGCGACTGTTTGCGAATTTGTCAAGCAGTAAATTCGCTATGATTTATGGATATATTAAAACACTTAGATAACTTTATATCCTCTAGGCACTTAAAGAGGGGAGAGTTTGCGAATATAATTTCGCTCTCAAGTAGTTATGTATCTGAAATCCTTAGTGGCAAACGCGACATATCAATAAAATTCAAGAAAGGGTTCCAATCAGCATTTGGATTTCCCATAGAAGAACTACCTTACAGGGTTCAAATATCTCCTGAAAACAACTCAACTCAAGATCCCGCTAAAGCAACAGACGAGACAATCTATTGCAAAATCCCACTTTTCAATATCAAGGCATCTTCCGGACATGAAACATTTGTAAATAACGAGAAAATAGGCGCGGACCTGATATTCCGTAGAGACTGGCTGGACAGAGAGCTGAAGTCAAACCCCAACAATCTATTTATTCTCAGTGCCGAATCAGACTCCATGGAACCCACTATTCAGCATGATGCCCTACTGATAGTAGACAAGAGCATCGACAGGATTATAACCGAAGGGATATACATCTTACGCAGAGGCGATACAATCCTCATAAAGAGAATCAGAAAACTGTCAGAGAATATGATAGAACTCATCAGCGACAACCCTGCCTACGGCAAAGAGACAATAGAGCTGAATAATCAACCGGAGATTACAATCCTGGGTAAAGCTATCTATATCTGGAGTGGAAGGAAGATATAGGCTATAAAAGAATGCCAAATCAGCTATTTGCAGAAACAAGAGATATTACGGCAGTAAGGCTAACTATTCTAATAAACCTCTAAATATGAAATCCAATCTAACACTTATCGGAATGCCAGGTGCCGGGAAAAGCACTGTAGGAATAATACTTGCCAAGAATCTATCTTTTGGCTTTATCGACACTGACGTACTCATTCAAATCAATCAACAGAAGTCCCTGCAGCAAATTCTCGACGAGAGCGGCCATCTCAATTTGAGGAAAGTTGAGGAACGAGAAATCATGAAACTGAATATCAGAAAACATGTTATAGCAACCGGCGGGAGTGCTGCATACAGCACAAACGCGATGTCCCACCTACTCAACATATCAAAGGTGATATTCCTTGAGGTCAGTTTTGAAGAGATCGAAAGACGAATTCACAATTTTAAGACAAGAGGTATTGCAAAAACAGAGGATCAGACTTTCAGGGACCTCTATGATGAGCGTCAATCCCTGTATAAAAAATACGCAGATATAATCATTGATTGCAATCGATCAGACCAGGAAGAGATCGCCATGCGTATTGCAGAATCTATTTAAGATTAGAATTTCTAATTGTTTGGAGTGCAGTGACCGTGTCACTGCCTTAATACTCATCATCACGGATAATACACTCCATATTTAAAGGAAGTTATGTGATTAAAAAGTTTGCTTCATCTGTTGTTCTCCTGATTATATTATTTTGTTTCAGTTTCGTATTTCTATCTACCACTCCACTCATTGCAAAGGAGGTCATTGTCGCAATTGGTGACAGCATTACTCAAGCCGATACTCACTGGACTGTAAATGGGCACAGGAACATAATACAAGGCGGTTGGGTTACCAGGCTTGGAAATCTTCTGGAGATGAATTTTCCTGGTGAATACGAAGTTATCAATAAGGGAATTAACGGTGATACGGCTAT
>JABGRF010000032.1 GCA_018648405.1 Candidatus Scalindua sp. | reverse complement strand
ACACAGGGAATGGTTCAGGGAACTGCCGATGGCACATGTATAATGAAATATGTACCCAGGCAAACAGAAATAAATGAGTTTGATAGGATTGTATCATCAGGTATCGGAGGAGCATTTCCAAAATCTCTCTACGTAGGTGATGTTATAGAGGTTAAACAGAAAAATGCAAAACTGTTTAAAGATATTAAAATCAAACCAAGAGTTGCTATTTCAAAGATAGAGCATGTATTAGTAATTAAGAAACAAAGCGTAGAAAGCATTTTTGAATCTGAAGCAAGCTATCAATAAATAGAGAAATATCACCCCTTTTGATAATATGTAATTTAAAGACATTTTTTAGAGTTACAAAAATTTCCTCATGCCATGGTTTGCCATAATAAGTGTTATTCTTTGCATATCATTAATCCAGACGACATTATTACAACACATAAACGTTCTGGGCATACAACCTGATCTCTTTATCATTTTTCTTGTTTTTCATTCATTAAACTCGAAACTTGAAAGATCATTGCATGCAAACTGGACAATAGGCCTTGCTAAAGACTGTTTTTCTGAAGGCCTATTCGGTTTAAATACGGTTTTGTTTGTTATTGTGGGATATATGATATCAATGATCAAAGACAATATATATGGCAGGCATCTGGCCACACAAATTTCAGCTACATTTTTAATTTCGATAATATATAACTTCCTCTACCTCTTTATGTTTTCAATATCATTTACCTCGGCAGGCTTATTACCTATGGTATTGAAATGCCCCCTCATCGCAATTTATAATTCAATAATTGTTCCTCCAGTATTCTGGTTGCTCAACAGATTTTACTCCTCATTCGGATTTCCCTCTTTAAGAAGAAGAACAAGATAATGCAAAAGAAGCGTTTTAACATATTTTTTGGAATTATATCAGTACTATTCCTTGTAATCTTCTGCAAACTGTTTTACATACAGATGATTCAAGGTGGAAAATACAGTGGTATATCTAATAACAAACGAATTAGGACAGTTGACATCGATACATTAAGAGGAACAATTTATGATAGAAACGGTTCCGTCCTAGCAGTAGACAAGCACTCCTTTGAACTCACAGTTATGTATGAAAAGCTGTTTGACACAAACTCATGCTTCAAGCAAAACATACTGCCTAGAGTATCAGAGGTGAAAAAATTGGCATTAAACCATAACCTATGTGAGGAATGTCATATTGATAAGGAGATGTGGGTAGAAAAGATCGCTGGATTACTTGATATTTCATATATTGATGTTTTCAATAAAGCTGCAAAAGTTGTGAAAAGAGTAGAGAATATCAAGCGTGCCGTTGAAATGAGAAATAAAAGAGAGATACGCGTCAGAGAAGAAACAATACCACACTCAGTAGTCTCTCACGTACCCTGGGAAAAAGTTGCAAAGTTCGAAGTGGAGATGCTGAATCTGCCTGGCATACAGATAGAGACAAATCCGGTAAGATGGTACCCTCAGGGTGATATGTCATCACATGTAATAGGCTATGTTGGAAAAATGGGTGAAAAAGAGATACAAAACTATAATTTTAAGAAGAAATGGTTTGACGATCTTAAAAAAAGCGGCGAATCAGAGTCAGAATTTTTTACTCAAAAGTCAATTTCGATGGATGCCTTAATTGGAAAAACAGGAATTGAAAAAATATATAATTCAAGGTTAATGGGAATTCCGGGAGAGAGATTTGAAGAAGTAACTCTTGATACTATGCGTGTCAACAAGCTTATCCTGGAAAGACCTTCAACCCCCGGTAATAACATTTTCCTGACCATAGACAGCAGAATACAGGGTATTGCAGAAAAGGCACTTGAGGGAAAAAAGGGTTCTGTTATTGTAATGGATCCGTGGAATGGTGAGATCGTAGCGATGGCATCATTCCCCAGATATAATCCAAATACGCTTAATAAGAACTACACAGCCCTTAGCAAAAACCCCCTTAAGCCATTCCTTAATAGACCTATTCAAAGTGTCTTGCCCCCAGGATCAACCTTTAAAATAATCACTGCAATTGCGGCACTGGAAGAAAACAAAATAGAT
>JABGRF010000218.1 GCA_018648405.1 Candidatus Scalindua sp. | reverse complement strand
AGACCTTTTCTGCTGCATCATCGCAATCAAAAACCCCAAATAATCCGCAATATTCCCGTGCTTTTGCCAAAGTTAAGATTCATTTTGAGAGGTAATAGATATTCAGACTAGGATTATAACAAGACGACAAAACGTGTCAAATCAAATTAGATCAAATTAGATAAAACTTGAAGTGCATAGGCTATTATGTTAAGAATCTCAGACAAAAGCGACTGCAGAGACCCATAATTCAACATGACAAAAAAAGACTTTCTTCATAGAATCAGGCTCTATGTACTAATAAGCAGTAATATTGCAAAAAAATCAGTTAAAGAGACGGCAAGGCTTGTCATAGATGGTGGTGCTGACGCTGTTCAATTGCGCGAGAAAACAATATCTGACAGCAAGTTCATATCACTGGCCAGAGAAGTACGTGATATAACTACTAAAAGAGGATCCTTGCTGATCATTAATGATCGTGTACATGTTGTCAGGAAAGTTAATGCGGATGGTATCCATTTAGGCCAGCAGGATATGAGCGCCTTAGAGGCAAGAAATATTATTGGCGACGAAAAGATCATTGGGGTATCTACACATAGTATTACACAGGCAAGGCAGGCACAAAAAGATGGCGCGGATTATATTGCTATTGGCCCCATCTATCCTACCAGCACAAAAGACCATGAACCATCTGTAGGAATTGAAATTATTCATGAAATTTCGGAAGCAGTCAGTATACCAATTATTGCTATTGGTGCCATTACCCTTGAGAATCTGGATGAGGTACTGAAGGCAGGTGCTTCGAGGATAGCAGTATGTTCGGCAATTATAGGCTCGAAAGATATCTACTCCTCCACAAGGCAGTTCAAGGAAAAATTAGGTGAGACAAAAGCACACTGATAAAAATCCTGAACAAAAGGTTTATGGCAACCCAAAGGTACTATCTATATGCAAGAAAAGAAGAGCTTCTTAAAATCCGCAAAGACCGTTAGCCTCTGCACACTGTTGAGCCGGATATTAGGGCTGGTACGGGACATAATATGTGCAAGCTTCTTTGGTACCAGCCTGGCTTGGGATGCCTTTGTCGTTGCCTTCAAGATACCAAATCTATTCCGCCGACTCTTCGGCGAGGGCGCTCTGAGTGCTGCCTTTATTCCAGTATTCACAGAATACCTTGAGACCAGAGGCAAAAAAGAGGCATGGGAACTCGTAAACGTAACAGGAACATTACTTTTCATAATTCTTGGAAGCCTTGTTGTACTTGCAGAGATTTCGTTCTCTATCATACCCACAGTCTTCTCTCTCAACAGCAAGTGGGAATTAGTATTAAGCCTGCTTTTGATAACATTCCCATACGTAATGTTTATATGCATGGTAGCATTTGCAATGGCAGTTTTAAATTCACTTAAACATTTCCTGATGCCGGCTCTTGCACCCGTCGCCCTGAATATTTGCTGGATATTGGGAGTATTATTTCTTACACCCTCATTCGGGGACACGCTGGATACAAAAATATTCGGCGTTGCAGCAGTCATTCTGATAGGAGGCATGATCCAACTGGCAATTCAAGTGCCGGTCTTAAGAAAAGAGGGAATTACCTTCTGGCCTTCATTTAATTTTTCACATCCCGGCCTGAAGCGTATCATCTCCCTGATGCTTCCTATAATTTTTGGTCTGGCCGTTGTTCAGATAAATGTATTAATGGACAGTTTTATTGCTATAGCCTTTGCCAAACCACCGGATGGCGCCGAACATTTCACTCTTGCAGGAATTACAATACCATATCCCCTGGAAACAGGAGCCGCATCAGTGTTATATTATGGTGACAGGTTGATTCAATTCCCATTAGGCGTATTTGGAATAGCAATGGCAACAGCCGTATTTCCATATTTCTCCACATATGCCGCACGTAAAGACTGGGCAAACTTTACTGATACATTTAACCTGGCAATAAGGGTTATACTATTCATCGGAATCCCGGCATCTGTAGGCTTAATACTACTGAGAAGACCACTCGTAGAATTGTTTTACGAAAGGAACGCGTTTACGACAGAATCAACCTACAGAACGTCTACTGTTATACTCTTCTACTCTATTGGCGTATGGGCCTACTCCGCTTCTCACGTGATCATACGGGCCTTCTATTCCGTACAGGACACAAAAACTCCAGTAAAAGTAGGAGTTGGCATGGTGGGCCTTAACCTTGTTCTCAATTTAACTCTAATCTGGTTTCTTCGTGAAGGAGGCCTCGCGTTGGCAACGGCTATAAGCGCAACAATCCAGATAATAATTCTGTTCACCCTCCTACACAGAAAACTCAATATTACCGGACATAAGCACATCTTTACGTCAACTATCAAGACATTGATTGCGACATTTTTCATGTATATCACATGCTGGATAATGCTGAAGATAATGCCAGCCAGTGATGGCAAACTTGTGATAAAGTCCATACGTCTTCTCATACCCCTGACTACGGCCATCCTGGCATTCTTCACCATATCATTTCTATTAAAATCAGAGGAATTAAAGTATCTATACGCTTCACTACGGAAGAAGAGAAAATAGTGAGGCAAAGCCCGCCCGCCTGAATGACAAAATCTGACAGGCAATCAAGTTTGTAGCAACCAAAGCAAAAGAGCAAGATATACGCACTCGGATATAGAATATTTTTTGTTCTTTTTTTTGGTAAGTCTTTTGTTTATAATCGTTAAAACTATTTTGAATTTAACGAATTATTCTTTAAAATCTAATAAAAAAATGGCCAGAGGTCTTTCAAAATCTCCTACAAGTAATAAATTATCAGTTACGTTTTTCCTTCTACTCATGGGATTTGCATTCTACATTTCCTGTGTCGGTTTTCATGAAAGGACAAATTTCACTACCGAAAATACGGTGCGCCATTACAGTGGTGACGAAGAAGAGGACAATGATGAATCTAATTACGAATACGATGAAAGTCTGTTACAGGAAGGATTTTATTTCCCTAAATCGTACAGAGAACTCCTGGATATCACCCATGTACACGCGTTTACAATTCCCCTGATCATATTCGTCATGTCGCGCATACTTTCCATGACACAGATACGTGACTGGATAAAGATTACGATTTATGGCACCGCCTTCACAGGTATCATAATGAACCTGTCAGGCCCTTTGCTGCTAAGATTCACATCAAATGTGTTTTCCGTATCCATAATTACATCATATTTTCTACTAGGTATCTGCTTTGTCGCGTTTATATCTATACCGATGTATGAGATGTGGTTTAAGCCAAAAGAAGCAAATATGTGATACATTAATACCCTTCTATTGTTTTACAAACATCAAATAACCAACAAAACATAGTAACATACGCTAACCATGGAAATGCTCGATCTCTGTGCCCTACTTTTGAGCCTGGCGGCAATCTTCAGTTATATCAATTTCCGATTTATCAAATTACCGACTACCATTGGCATTATGCTGATCGCAATGTTGATCTCAGTAAGCCTGGTTGTACTGGGCCATTGTGGTTTTGAAGGCATTCAAAATAGGGCTACTGCAGTCTTGGAAGGCATTGATTTCAACAAAGCCTTGATGCACGGCATGTTGAGTTTCCTCCTGTTTTCAGGTGCCTTGCACGTAAATCTTGAGGATCTGGCCAGGCACAAATGGATCATCAGCATACTTGCCACATTCGGTGTGGTAATGAGCACTTTTATAGTTGGTGGCTCGGCTTGGGCTGTGTTCTTGATTATTGGAATCAAATTGCCATTTATTTACTGTTTGCTATTTGGAAGTCTTATAGCACCAACTGATCCAATAGCAGTGATCGGCATTCTCAAGAAAGCGGGAGTTCCTAAAAGCCTTGAAACCAAGATCACCGGTGAAAGCCTGTTTAATGATGGTGTTGCTGTTGTTGTGTTTCTGGTTATTATGGGAATTATCGCGGGAGGCCATAACGTTACGGTCGGACACATAATGCTCCTATTTGTGGAAGAAGCTATAGGTGGGATATTTTTCGGATTTATCATTGGCTGGGTGGCCTATTTGATGCTGAAGAGCGTAGACAATTATCAGGTTGAAGTGCTCCTCACTTTAGCACTGGTCATGGGCGGTTATGCTCTCGCACACGCCATCCACGTTTCTGGTCCTATTGCTATGGTAGTCGCAGGAATATTTATCGGCAACAGAGGACGTCTCTTTGCCATGAGTGAAAAGACCAGGGAGCACTTGGATTCTTTCTGGGAATTAATGGATGAAATATTAAATGCTGTCCTTTTTCTGCTAATTGGCCTTGAGGTATTAGTCCTTACGACAAAGGCAAACTATTTAATCGCTGGACTGGTGATGATACCGATTGTTCTGCTAGCACGTTTCATAAGCGTAGGCCTGCCTATCACGTTCATGCGACGCATAAGAGACTTCAGCCCTAATGCCATAAAGATTATGACATGGGGTGGCCTGCGAGGAGGCATATCAGTTGCCCTGGCTCTTTCAATTCCAAGTGGTCCGGAAAGAGAAGCCTTATTAACCGTCACTTATATTATAGTAGTATTTTCCATACTGGTGCAGGGTTTAACCATCAAACGCCTGATAGCCTCAAAAAAATGAATAAGTTTATTGATCCAAAAGAGTATGGTTTGCCTCCGTCTACAAAACTGAAACAGGTTGGCACCAATCAATACGACATTATTATTGAACGTAAAAGTCGAATAATAATGAAGGACGGTGAAAGCATACTAGCAAAGGTCAGCAAAATCAAAAGTCATGTGCCAAATGCAAAAGTCAACCTGAAAACATCTGCCCCTGTCTGCAGCAAAACAAAAGCGTTTCTGGAAGAACATGGCATTAGCGTGTCGGTTTACAGTTAAGCACGCTCTTCGGTGTAAGTATGAATCCTGAAGCTCCTAGGTTTCTAGCTCTGCAAGAAATTTTGTTAGCAGCTCTTTTGGCAAACCAACCACATTTGAAAAGCTACCCTTGACACTTTCAACAAACGCCCCACCGCTTTCTTGTATTCCATATGCCCCTGCCTTGTCCAGTGGCTCACCTGAATCTACATAATTGTTAATCTCTTTTTCTGACAAATCCTTAAACTTAACTTCAGTTTTATCATACCCAACCAATTCTTTACCTTTTTGCATATCAATAACTGCCAGTCCAGAAAAAACACTATGATAATTACCACTAAGTTTCATGAGCATAACATTCGCATTGTCAGGAGTTAGTGGTTTCCCAAAAATCTCATTATTAAATGTGACTATGGTATCACAGCCGATTATGATTGAATCTTTATTCTTTTCGGCCACCTCCTCTGCCTTGCCAAGAGCATTATGACAGACCAGTGCCTCCGGATCTAAGCCACTATGCTTTTCCTTAAATCTCACAGAATGGCTCACTACAAAGTCCAAGCCCATTTCTTCCAAAATTTGTTTTCTCCTTATAGAGGATGATGCAAGACATATATTTCTTATGCTCATAAATCCCTTCTTCTCTTGTCGACAGTATTAAATTCTTCATAAGCAGAATCCTTATTAATAATCTTATACGTAAAAGCAACCACAGGCAATGAAGTTTTTTACAACTGATCGGATCTTTTTTGTGCCTTTACAATCATTTATTAAGACTGTATATTTGTAAATTCTTTTACTCTTTAATTTTCTAATATAAACCGAGAGTGATGATGAATAAAAGCTTGTTAACCAATTTAATAGCCGCTGCCGCATGCGGGGGAACTTATGCGTGTCCTGAGTTTACCGGAAAGCAAACTCTTTTTCTTTCCGGATTGTTTGCTCTTTCTGGTGCGTTAACTAACTGGCTTGCTGTACATATGTTGTTTGAAAAGGTACCTGGCTTTTACGGTTCCGGTGTTATTACTTTAAGATTTGAGGAGTTTAAGGCAGGTATTCGTTCGTTAATTATGGAGAATTTTTTTACGGAAGAAAACTTTGCCAAGGTTTCAAGCGAGGCATTGCCTCATGACATAAAACCAGATCTTGTCATGGACAAGATAGACCTTGACAAAATGTTTGATGGCTTTATATCTGTAGTCAAGGCGTCCCCCTTTGGAGGCATGCTGGACATGTTCGGCGGGGTAGAGGCACTTGAACCACTAAGAGAACCATTTAAAAAGAAGTTTGAAGGACAACTTTCCGGAATCTTGTCAAATATTGATATATCGTCAATTCTGCAGCAGGAAACTGATTTTGAAACATTCAAGTCCAAGATAGGTGACATGGTAGATGCCAGGCTGAATGAATTGACGCCAAAGCATATAAAGGAGATCATAGCAGATATGATTCGTCAGCACCTGGGCTGGCTGGTTGTCTGGGGTGGTGTTTTTGGCGCTTTTATCGGCCTTCTCAGCACTCTGTTATTGTGATCTTTTCCAAAAATCTCCCCTTTGAATTGAGAAATACAAGGGGGGCTTTCTCATCGCTCAAAATTTGTGCAAGACGAATAAAAGAGCTTCTATAGAATATTACGTTTATTTATATCTCCATCTTAAGAATCTGCGCCACTTTTTCAACTATTTCATCAGGATCAAATGGCTTTGTCATAAAACCGTCAGAGCCAACGTTTTTACTCTTCTGCTTATTAATTTCCTGACCATCTGCAGAAAGCATCAAGATATAAACATCTTTCATCGCAAGTTCGTTTCTTATCGTACTACAAACGTCAAATCCATTCACTCCCGGCATCATAGCATCAAGGATGACGAGATCCGGCTTCTCTGCCCTGACAGATTCAATCGCGTCACTTCCATTCTCTACAATTAGCAATTCCACCCCTTTCTCTTCAAATTCTTCGAGGGCCTCTTTTAGAAGCATTCTCATATTAACTTCATCATCTACAATCAATATTTTTTTATACATCTTCAACTCTATCGCTAAATGATATGGCTTCTAAATTACAATAAGTTTTATATCAGAACACAAACTAATTACAACGAATTTTAGATATTTTTAGATTTGAAACTTAGGCACATGGCAAGGCAAATGTAAAGTTGCTCCCTTTGCCGTACTCACTTTCCACCCATATCCTGCCTCCATGATGCTCTACGATCTCTTTGCAGATTGCAAGCCCAAGACCTGTCCCTTTCACTTTGTCTTTAAGCCCATTTTTCACTTGGCTAAATTTTTCAAATATCTTTTCTTGATCAGCTCCATCAACACCCACCCCTTTATCGATTACACTTATCATTACTTCGCTATTTATCTTTCTTGCTTTGCATATTACGGGCCCTTCTTCTGTAAACTTTACCGCGTTGGAAATCAGATTAATTACGACCTGCTTAAGCTTATCACTGTCACCCACGACCTCAGGTAGCCCGTCCTCAATATCTTCTACTATCTCAAGTTTATACATTTCAGAGAAGCTATTAGTAACTTCTAATGCACGTCCGATAATATTAGACACCGAAAGATTTTCCATATGCCAATCTACTTTTTTGGCCTCCATCTTTGATATATCAAGTATATCGTCTATAAGATCGGTCAATCTGTCTCCCTCTAACTTTATAATACCAATGTTCTTTTTTATTTGGCTTACTGCTTTATTAGTTTTATCCACATCAACATCGACAAGAGGAAAAACGACCTTCTCAAGCTTCATATTTATTATTCTTACAAAGCCTAAAACTAAGGCAAGCGGAGTTCTTATTTCATGAGACACCGTAGACAAAAAATCTGTTCTCATTTTATCTTGTTCCTGAAGCTTCGAATTTGCATCTCTCAATTCAAGTGTTCTTTCTCCCACCTTTTGTTCCAGCGTTCTGCTGTAATCCTCTAATTCTTTATAGGACCATTTTAGCCTTTTTGACATCTCGATAAATGCACTGGCAAGGACTCCGACTTCATCCTCTGATTTAACTACAATTTCCTCCGAAAAACTGAAATTCTCACTGGATAATCCCCGAACTGATTCCGTTAGACTTATTAGCGGCTCAGACAACCTGCTTGATATAATGTACACTATTATTCCACCTACAGAAATGAAGATAATTGAAATAATAATGCCCCAGACAACAATTTTTCTGGACTCATCCAACAAATCATTTTTCATATTTGCGATCTCTTGATTAAGCGGATCCAATGAAAAACCCAGCCTGAGCACTCCCCATGGGTTTGTACCCGTATAAATTTGCACAACAAACTCTAAGAACGTATTTCCGTCCTTATTATATTCGTTTATAGTTGCAGTTATCTGACTGGCAGCATAATAAGCCGCTTCGTCTACAAGTTCTTCCTGCTGAAGTTCCTGCATCGAGGTATGGATATAAGCCTTACGGGAAAAATCCATTAATATCGCATAGCTAAGCTCTCTATCTTCATTTACTGATTTTGTTATTATTTCGGTTACATTAGAGAGGTTGAATGATGCAATTCCATTTTCTGTCAGACGTGCCAGATTGTCTGAAAGCATCTTTCCTCGGTCAACCAGATTTTCTCTCATCAGGGTGGTAAGTGTGCTCAACTCTCTGGCTAAATTCTTTTTTTCAGTAGAAACATGAATGTAGCTCAGCGTTAGAAGCAAACCAATTATCAGGCCAATCATGGTTGAAATGAGTTTCCAACGAATACTTCTTTTTATGTACTTTTTTTCCTTCATATATCTATTATTAGAGCTTGCAAGGCAAATAAAGACAAAAACACACAACAGAGATAATTCTGCAAATTAAAAGTACTTTATCGGCCGAGAGAAAAAACCTATGGCAGATAGCACAGCATCCACAAATTGGCGAAATAATGCGCTAACTATTCCGTAAAATCAAATACTTCCTTCATGACTAGAATATATGACTCTACCTAACAATTTCATTTACCGAATCTAATGCCTCTATATTTAAATTTAACCCGTACTCCTCTACCTTCTTCATATTCAAAATTATATGAGATCCGGCAGGGTGCTGCACCTTTTCTTCTATTTCCATGTTTCCTTGGATACCAGAAATAATCTCAGCAGATTGCTTAATCATGGTAGGAATATCAGCAGACATAATCAAAGTCGCTCCCAAGTTGACAAAGGCTTTGTCATAAGTGTAAATAGGCTTACCAGCAGCCTGACATTGCTCAAATAATTTATTTACTGACTCTATATCATATATCACCGTTGGGTCCGGAATTAACCAAAGTGCATCTACTTTCGGTAATAATTTTTTCAAAGCCGATTCAATCTTATCAGGTTTACTGATAGATTTACCGACAATACGAATCCCAACGTCTTTCGCACTCTCAACAGCAATATCAAACCATTCCTCACTATACTTGTTGTTATATAATATGCCTATTTTGTTCACATCCGGAAAGAAGTAACGGTACATCATCAATTGCGCACCTTGAAGTAGTTCATTCGAAATACCGTAAGTATCTTTATCTATTGGATGGCGACGCCAATTTATCACGAGAGAGAAGACTATATTCTTTTTTTCTGCTAGCTTGTAAGCCATCTGGTACGCCTTCGACCCGATACAATAGATCACACATGGATCTATTTCATTAATCATTTTCTTTATTTTTCTTTCATCTATCCATTTACTACCCAGGTCTATTTCGCCTTTAGGAGTTGCTATCTTTGCTTTTAGTTCAGATTGTGCCAGAGAGTATTTGTAGATCGACGCATCAGAGTTGAGTACTAAAACGTCCTTGTCTTCACTGGCAAGTAGATCACTTGGAATAAATAATGGCAAAAGTGTAAAAACAATAAATAGCAGCATGATGGAACTATATTTCCCCCTACTAAAAGAGATATATGTTCTCAAACCGCTTGCTATTTTATTGAAGGATTCGTTCTTCATTTTCCCAGAGACACCCTTTCTAATTCTTCCACTTTTTTCCACCCGTCAACTCCAAGCATCTTTAATTTTCTTTTACCATCCAGTGCGGTTCCCATCTCCTCAATAATTGCTATCAGCAATCTTATCTTTTCATCAGATTGCGCCGGAGCAGCTATTATTGGAAGTAATATCTCCTCACTTTTTGACAACGACATTAGAAACCCGTATTGTTTTGGATTAATTGCAGCTAATTTTGTCAGGCTTCTTTCTGTCGTCAGTGCTGAATCTGCCATTCCATATCCAACGGCCATCAATGCATCAATATCCTTTGGCACGGTTAATATCTTCATGGAGCCAACAATGTCTTTATTTTCTTCTCCATGCATTTGCATTAGAATTTTTTTTGTATAATCCTCGCTGCCAGAAGAAGCAACAACCTTGCCTTTCAATGAATCAATATTTATAATATTATTTTTTGCAGTTAATATTTTTTTATAAGTTGCTTTACCCTTCAAAACACCAACAAGCCTAGCTTGCATATCTAGCTGAAACTTTCTTTTTAATTGACTAAAATGCCAGCTGGACAGCAGAAAAACACCGTCACTCCTTCCAACTACAAACTCTTCGAAGGATTTCCTGTCACTGAATGGTTGAAACTGAAAAGACCCATAATTTGATAGATATTGGTCAAACTCAGTCTTAAGAGATGCAAAGTTGTTGATATTCGTTTCAGGATTGTAGAAATAGATTGTATATGTATTGCCAGAGAATGTTTTATTCGGGATGATCAACAACACGCAAGCCAGTAAGCAGAAAGCAATAAGTGGTTGATATTTCCTATAAACCTTCTTTACTTCAGATTTGTTGTATTTCAGAATTGACATAATTACAGATACAGGAAGCAGAACTTGATTGCAATATTAGATACGTTTAATAGCCTTCTAAGCCCAGCGTGAGCTTATGATATAACTTCATCTATTAGAGATATTTTATATCTAAAACTCGTAACGCAACTCAATTATAAAGGATCTACCCTGCTGAGGATAATCGGTAGGGACAGTATCTTGCGGAGAAGGGTCGTAATAGCGCTTGTCAAAAAGATTAAATACTGACCCTCTAACCTCAAAATTGTCTACGAAATTCTTTCCAATAAGTGTCAAATTCACCAACGCTTGTGCCGGAATATCCCGTCTCGTGTCACCATCTTCTCTCGGCCTGGGGCCACTGAGAAATGTAGTAAGATTGGCGTTGGCATATTCACATAACCCGGCATTTATACCAATATTACTGTTATGCACCGGAACATCTGGTAGTCGGTTTCTACTCCTTGTGTCTTCGGCATCCTGAAAGGTATAATTAGCAAAAACGTAATTATCATTTCCAAAATCGGCCTTCCACTCTGCCTCAATTCCTTGTATCCTCGAACCTCCACCGTTTTGAAATTGTTTAGGGCTTCCAGCGTCTAATATAATTTTATCTCTTATCCGGTTATAGAAGTAATTCATGCTGACACTCATATGCTTGGTAAAGTTATAACCAAGGCCAAGTTCAAATGTATTTATCTTCTCAGGGTCAAGGGAGGGGTTGCCTATTTTTACAGAATTATTTGTAAGGAACAACTCCTGAAAACTGGGAGCTTTAAAAGCAGTTGCAAGTAATAACTTCAGATGCGCATCCTCTACAAATCGCCATATAAGTCCCATTCTTGGATTGGTAGTACCTTCAAACCGAGTAAATCTGTCATGCCTCACTCCAACCGTCAAGTCGATATCCTTTGTAATGTTCCACTCATCCTGCAGATAAAAAGCATATACGTGTCTTGTTGCTTTCCTGGTAAATGGGAGGTCATGAGTAAAATCCACGACAGTTGTGAGATTCGCATTTGTTATTGGATGAGAATTTTTACCATATTTTATATCGTGCTGGTGAATCCATTCGTATTGCAAACCAAACGTTAATTCATTCCCTTCAAATACCTTGTAGTTAACTTGATTATCAAAACCAATAGTTCTTTGCTTAAATCGCAATTGCCCCTTTATACCTTCAGGGTAGACCCCAAGATGTCCATCAGGACGCTGTTCAAAAAAAGGATCATAGTTGTACTGGTCATAATATAATTTAGGAGTTATATTTAATTTTTCGTTCAGAGATAATTTGTAAGTAACTTCTGTAAACATATAAGTGTCTCTTAAAATCGATTCCTCATTAAGGGCATCACCGACACCTATATAATCCTTTCTCCTTTTCTTCATATACTTAGCCTTAACCTCAAGATTATTGTATGACAGCCTCAAGTTTAGGTCTGTTTTTTCCTTTCTGTTTTGAGATTGTCCGGGGCTTCTAGATGCCGCAGCAGGAAAAAGAGCGTCTTGTTCAATCTTCCTACTAAAACCTTGTGTATCAAAATAATCAAGAAACCCAGAAATTTTAAGGTCACCAAATTCCCTGCCGAATAGCAGATTATAATTTTGAGTACTGAAAGAGCCGCCACTTGTAGTCACTTGAATACCGTCTATATCTTCAGTGTCTTTTGTAATAACGTTGACAACAGCGAGGAAGGCGTTTTGTCCATACAAGGCTGAACCGGGGCCCCTGATGACCTCAATCCTCTTTACGTTTTCAACCGGAAGGTCGTTGAAATTCCACATAGCTCCACCCCTCCAGACATCATTAATAGAATGTCCGTCTATCAAGACCTTGATCTTTTGCGAAGCATCATCCAGTACCCCTCTTACGGCAATCTCTCTTTCACCGGTTTCGTCCATGGAGACATAGAAACCTGGTACTATTTTCAACACATCGATTAATGTCCGGAATCCCATTTGCTTTATTTGCTTGGAGGTTATTACAGTAACTATGCTTGGTGCTTTATTGATTGGAGTTTTATGTCTTGTCGCAATTGTGATCATGGACTCTGCCTGCAGCCATTTAATCTCTTCAAAAATTTCATTTGTCTTCTTTGGAAGAATTGAAATTGCTTCAATTTCACCTTGCTCCCCCCTCTCTGAAACCTCTTGAGAAAAAGCCAGAGAAAAATTGAGCAGGCCGCCGGTAAATAGAAAAATGATGATAATAATTATTTTTTGCATATGTTGTATTCCCTTACTGAACGGAAGTGTTCATTGTCATATAGAGATGAAATTAATGCAAACGGCTCTAAAA
>JABGRF010000285.1 GCA_018648405.1 Candidatus Scalindua sp. | reverse complement strand
TTTAATTGCCATCCTTGCATCTTCTTTGAATAACAACTGCTTTGCTGCCATTACAAACCTCCTTATAAAATTGCAAGCTCGATATTTTTAGATTCAAAGTTATAGAAGCAAAATATATACCAATGAACTACAGCAACACCATATGTGACTATTACATATGATGTTACATACTTAATAATAAATCAATTCTACTTGGAGATTTCAATATAAGACCTCAAGATGCCATTTTGGCAGACGTCAATTTGTAAATATTAAAGCGAATGTCAATTTGGCATGGAATTTACTATCCAGGATTAACTAATTGCATATAAACTGATGAGTTGTATTAAACCGATAAATCTATTGATATTTAAGAAAAAACCACTATTCTTTAATAAAATAACCGACTCCTTATCAATTAGTAGAGACAGGTCTACATATATTCAAAAAATATAGCCATACAGCAAAGACACACACATAACATTATTATATAGTTGCAGTTAGAACAACTACCAGTTCCTATGATTGTCATTTAAATAATATAATTTGAAAGGAGATTTAAGATGAGCGACAACAGTGTAACTAATTTGACAACTGATGTAGAGATTAAGGGTACGATAAAGTTTGAGAAGACCATGAACATCGACGGGAAATTTGAGGGAGAACTGATAGCAGACAACGGAGAACTTATAGTAGGCAAGACAGGCACTGTCAAAGCAAACGTTAAAGTGAAAAATGCCACTATTGAAGGCCGTTTGGATGGAAACATCGAAGCAGCAGAAAGAGTTGAGCTCAAGCAAAATGCGCAACTCATTGGTGACCTTCAGGCAAAAACATTAGTTATAGAGGAGGGCGTTGTCTTTGTCGGTCAGTGCAACGTCAACCCTGATGGTACAAAAGCGGAAAATCAGAGTGTGGAAAGACAAAATATTAAAGTAATTAAAAACATATAACAGTGAGAAAACGGAGCACTTAAAAATTAAATGATTTATGAGAGCTAAATCAAACGAGATGTCAGGTCTAAGAAATATAGTATGTCCCTATTGTAAAGGCAGTCTAAGTGTATCAGTCGGCTGCATGTCAATGCCGTGCCTCCATTGCAATAGACACATCAACGTTAAAGAGATCATTTTTCCCTCTGAAAAGAAGCGAGTATCTCCCGTCGGGCAAAAAAAAGTTCGATGCTTCAAATGCGAGAGAGAGATCTTCACCGATAAAAAAGCACAAGCGGTAACATGCCAGCACTGTTACAACAGTAACGACTTGAGCGACCACAAAGTAAAGACACTTCTTGGCGTAAACCTTGAGACCTATGGCACACTTCATTTAAAGAAGAGAGGCATAATAGAAATTTCAAGTATCCATGTTGGAGATGCTGTTGTACAGGGCAAGATCAAGGGAGATGTCAATGCGATGGGAACCGTAGAGATTCAAAAAAGAGGTGAGATATACGGCTCAATAACCTGTCGTAAACTAATCGTAAATAAGGGAGGAATATTCAGCGGTAAAGTTAAGATGCTGAATGCAGAACTAACTGATTGAATATATAATGAGCCGTCAGTCTTGAAAATCAATATTCTAAATAATACATGATCAAACAATTCTCCATTAAAACATCAAAACGTAACGAGTTCATAGACATCACTCCACATATTCAAGACCTTGTTGGAGATGTTTCTGAAGGCGTGGTCACAATATTCGTCCCACACACTACAACCGGGATTACCATAAATGAGAATGCAGATCCGGACGTTCCACGGGATATACTGAAAAAACTTGAAGAGATGATCCCACAGCAGGACAACTACTCTCACATGGAAGGCAACAGCGATGCACACATCAAGGCATCCCTGTTCGGATCATCCGTAAGGGTTATCGTCCAAGACGGCCAGCTTCTGCTGGGAACATGGCAATCCATCTTCTTCTGCGAGTTCGACGGGCCCAGGACAAGAAAGGTTTATGTTCAGGTTTGATTCTTTAGGTCAAACCCGCCAACATGCTCGTAGCCCGCAACTCATAAATCTTCCTTTCCCCATTTTTTGAAATCCACCCAGAATTATCCAGAACAGGAAACATT
>JABGRF010000033.1 GCA_018648405.1 Candidatus Scalindua sp. | reverse complement strand
AGAACGCTGCTAATGCGGAAGAGACGGCGTCAGCAAGTGAACAGATGTCTGCACAAGCACAAACACTTCTTGAGCAGGTAAGGGTTTTATCTGAACAGGTTGGAACTGAAGAGAGTGAAACACCTGCTTCTTACGATAAATCACACTTTAATAGTGGTCAGATCCAAGGCAGACCGGCCGGTGGCAATGGCAACGGCAATGGTCATGGTAGTCGTCAGCATGGTCCGGTTGGTTCTGTGGCAGAGGAGTTGATCCCAATGAGTGAAAACAGGATTACTGAGCATGATGATAGCATGTCTGACTTTTAAATAAGTTAATCTAAACTATCTTGTTGTTCATGATTCAAATATGTAAGTTTTGGGCACAATCGTACCATTTTCAAAGTAAGAGAATGGTGGCGATTGTGCCTTTTTTATTGCATTAATAACTTATTGGTTTTGGAATTTCAGGATTACGTCGGGTATAGAAACCCGACCTACAAGGAATTTTGGTATCATGTAGGGCGCGTTTCCATACGCGCCGATCAACTATTTGTGATGGGTATGAGAGCGAAATATGAGTTGATATTTGCCCTTTGTGTCTGTGCTCCATGTGGGAATAAATGTCTAAAAAATGATCTGATTGTAGAGAAATAAATTCCGATTACTTCATTAATAAATGAATAATCTCTGTAAAACAGTAACACTCAAGAAATATTTCAGAGATTAATTTTATGCGTAAAAACAAAAATAGTTAAAATTGTTTTTTATGGTAAGCTGCGATTCAATAGGAAGTTACTAATTGTGTGTTGAACCTATACTATATTATTGTTGATTGTTAATTTTGTCTTGTGCAGTCAGGGAAGATGTCTATGTCATAAGAAACAGTTTTTGGCAACCGGTTTGCGAAATTTTTTCGATTGTTACAAGATTCTAATATTTTTAAATTAATTACTAAAGTTTTGTAAAGATGTTCCGATACTAATAATAATAAAATTTATATGCAAAACAATTGACTACTGTCAATTGATATAATTAAAAACTAAAGATGGCCTGCAAGTGATTGTGGGCCGCCTTAACGGGCAGAGCTAAAGTCCTCTGTAAGTTGAAGGCGCAATTGGATCGTTCTCTTTGAGACGAATTCCGATTGCGCCTTTTTTTTTTGGTTTTTTGCACTTAAGTTGTTATGCAGTGAGCATTTTTTTTGTAATTTATAATTTAGTATGGAATGGAGGGTATTAGGATGTTTAAGAATATGTCGATAGGTGTAAAGATGTCAGTGGGGTTTGGAATAATTACTTTAGTACTAGTAGCAGCGGTAATGACTACCGTATGGCAGGTTGGTAAGTCAAATACTGTAACAAGCAGGGTGATTGAGTTGCGTGCGCCAACTGCTCAGACAAGTCTATCAATGCAGAATGGAGTTAACCACTCACTGGCTGCACTTCGTGGTTGGATTATACTTGGTAAGGATAAGTTTAAGGACGAGCGTGCAAAGGCGTGGTCTGAAGAGTTGGACAAATCATTAGTTGATATGAAGAGATATGCTACCAACTGGACTAACCCTAAGAACATTGAAAGGCTCAATATCATTGAGAAAAACTTAAAAGATTTTAAATTGTATCAGCAGCAGATTGAAGATATAGCGCAAACAGTAGATAATACCCCTGCCGTCAAGATACTGTTTGAAGATGCTGCACCCAGGGCAGCTATAATGGTATCAAGTATTACTAAGCTGATAGATCTGGAAGCTGGACAGGCTGCGACTGCTGACAGGAAAGCATTGCTTGGTATGATGGCAGACGTACGTGGTACTACAGGTCTTGCTCTTGCAAACATACGTGCATATTTACTCTCAGGAGATGAGAAGTTCAAGACTAAATTTGATAAATTATGGGCTAAGAATGTAAGAAGATTCGGTGACCTTTCAGATAATGCGGTACTTTTGACAGCTGAGCAAGCTGAGGCATTTGCTGCTTTCAGCAGCGCCAGGGAAGAATTCAGCCCACTGCCGCCAAAGATGTTTGAGATTAGGGGAGGCAAGGCGTGGAACATGGCTAACCTGTGGCTTGGGACTAAGGCTGCAC
>JABGRF010000276.1 GCA_018648405.1 Candidatus Scalindua sp. | reverse complement strand
GCGAGTTCAATCATAGTATCGCCAAATACCTTTGTATAACCGATTTGTTTTGGATCTTTTGGTTTTTCCATCATTTTCCCGTTCTGCATCTGGTAATTACCAGCGCTGTGATAACGGGCGGGATTTTCTGACGCGGGGTGAAAGCCTTTGCCTTTTTCTGTGATTACGTGAAGCAATACAGGGCCTTCTACATTTTTAATATTATGGAAAATATCGGTTAGCGTCTCAATACTGTGTCCGTCAATTGGACCAAAATAGTCAAATCCCAGATCCACAAAAATCTGTCCCGGAGTGATTTCCCGTTTTAGTGCTTCAACAATGTGTTCGAATGAATGTTCCATCCGTTTGCCAACGATGGGTAATGATTGTAATACATGGCGGACTTCTTTCTTGAAATCTGTGTAAAGTGGTGAGGTTCGGATTTTGTTTAAATGTTTTGATATTGCTCCTACTGTACCAGAAATTGCCATTTTATTATCATTAAGGATTACTATCAGGTTCCTTTTTAGATGTCCGGCATGGTTGAGTGCTTCAAGTGACATTCCAGCACCAATTGCTGCATCTCCAACAATAGCAATTGCTTTTCTATCATCAATGCCATTTATTTCATTAGCACAGGAAATTCCAAGAGCTGCAGAGATTGCATGTCCGCTATGACCACAAATAAATGGGTCATATTTACTCTCCTTAATATCAGGGAAACCACTTAGCCCTTTATATTGTCTTAAGGTATGGAATTCCTTTCTTCTTCCTGTCAGCAACTTGTGCACATACGTTTGATGTCCAACATCCCAGACTAGCTTATCCTTGAGAAAGTCGAACGAACGGTGCAGGGCAATTGTAAGCTCAACTACTCCCAGATTCGATGCCAGGTGACCAGGATTTGTGGAAACAACATCAATTATTACATCCCTTATCTCCTGCGCTAAAACCGCCAAATCTTCGTTGTTCAGTTTTTGCAGGTCCTTAGGGGAATCAATTTTTTCTAATATTTTTTGTGACAATATTTTTTCCTAAAACTTTAATTAGTAACTTTCGCTAATTTACACTGCTTGCTATTACTCTTCAGATGTTTTTTTCAGGTTAAACTCTTCCATATGAGTTTCTCCAGTAGATTTTTTAAGTAAGATATTAATCTTTTTCTCTGCCTTCTCTAAAGTCTGATAGCACTGTTTGTATATTTTAATACCACTTTCATATTTTGCAAGTGTTTCATCTAAAGTAAGGCTATTTGTTTCGAGCTGTTCTACTATTTCTTCAAGTTCTTTTAATGATGTTTCAAAGTCTGGTTTCTTCATAAATTAGCCCTTTTCAACAGAAAGAATTTCAGAGATAATACTACCCTTGGACAGATTTGTTTTAATCTTGTCCCCTTTACTTAAATCTATTATATCTCGAAGTGGTTTATTGCTTTCTAATCTGGTGGTAATGGCATAACCTCTTTTCAAAACGTTCAAAGGACTCAGACTTTCCAGCTTGCCTGCAATACCTGATAATTTTTCACGTTCAGTATTTAACGCATGTGTTATATTCAAATTAAGCCTCTGTGCAAATTCGTCCAGCCTCTGTTGCCATCTGTTCAGTCTGTCAAATGGTTGCTTCATGGCATAGCTATTTGCAATTCTAATGAGTTTTTCTTTTGATAATCTTAACTTCACCGTTAGGGATTGTAAGAGCCTCGCTTTAAATTTTTCTATTTTCTCGATCAGCAAATCTTTTCGAGGGACAACCAGTTCTCCTGCTTCAGAGGGGGTTAGAGCCCTTTTATCTGCCACCAGATCAGCTATTGTTATATCGATTTCGTGTCCAACAGCGGAGATAATAGGTATCCTGGAACTGTATATACTCCTTGCAACAACTTCTTCATTAAATGCCCATAGATCTTCCATGCTGCCACCTCCTCTGCCTGCTATAATCACGTCTATATCAGAGTCACTGTTTAGCCCTGTTATCGCTTCAGCAATTTCTTGTGCTGCTCCTTCTCCCTGAACTTTTACCGGGTAAATGAGTATTTCAACGTTAGCAAAACGACGATCTATGATGTTTAGAATGTCTTTGATTGCTGCTCCGGTTG
>JABGRF010000034.1 GCA_018648405.1 Candidatus Scalindua sp. | reverse complement strand
ATTTTTCTCTCTCTGGCCGACTCAAGATCTACCGTATCGTATCCGGTACCACACTGAAATAACCTTACCTTCCCTGCACTCATTATCATGTCCCTGGTAATCATGGCTTTATCCGGATACACAACATCAGCATCCACGAGCTCTTTAGATATAGATTTTGCGTCGTGTTGATCTCGAATAAGAACAATATTTGCATCAAACCCTTTACTACTGATCACGGCCTTTATGGTCTTTACCATTAACCCGTCATCATCTGAACATAACAATATCTTTAATTTTTTGGACATTTTTGTATTGGCTGGTGCTTAATAATACTCACAATTAATGGTACCAAAATCTTGCTCTTTTTAATTTAAAGTTAAGAAATAGTACCTCTGAGTACTATTGAAGTCAACGCAAAAGAAAGAGGGCAACATTTCGATAAACCCTAGATTATGAAGAATGCAGATCGATACCTTTTAGCCGCTTAAAACACAGCAAACAAAAGCGTTATTGATTTTAAAATCCCAAAATATTCCAGTATTACTACAAGTAATGCAGCTTTTTGAAACACATGCATCCTGCCTTACAATATGATACAATTTTACGTTAAAGCATAAGGACATACTGACATACAACTTATATAATTAGACACATAGTTTCCAGTTTAAATAATTATTGGTACATATATTGCTTTTAATATGTGCATTACTTTGATTTTATAAATTTAAATGAAATAGATTAATGATAATGAATGTTACAGAATCGATGGAAGACACCGCCAGATATGTCAGGCTTGTATTACCGCTGATGTCTAAACACGGTATCCCAATAACACCAAGAAATTACACAACATGGTATTACTACGTCTCTGGAAAAAACAAAGAACTCCGGGAAACGATCGATTCTCTCCTTGAGAATAATGAACCGTGTTCTCAGGAGACAAATGAAGAAATTTATAAGCGCTTTTTCATAGGAAAAGAAGAAAGCACGCTGGATGAGATTCGAGACAAACTACAACAAACCTTGACGGTTGTCTTCGGAGAATTGAAGGAGTTAAGCGGGCAAACGCAAGAATACGAGTCAACAACCCTTAAGAGTGTTGATAAATTGACAGAAGACATGTCTGTCCAGGACATCAAAAATGTACTTGATGAAGTCATTGCTGCAACGAAAAAAATAAGAAGTTCCGGAGAAATGACACATCAACGACTAGAAGAGACGACAAAATCGTTACAGGTTTTGAAAAAAGATTTTGAAGATGCAAAAACCGAGTTGCTACAGGATTTCCTGACAGGGGTCATGAATAGAAAAGGGTTTGATGAAACTCTGGCAAAATCTGTCAGCAGCGCCACTGGCAATTTGTGCTTATTGATGATAGACATAGATCACTTTAAGAAATTTAACGATAAGCATGGACACATTGTGGGTGATGAGGTTCTAAAGTTTGTAGCAAAAAATGTTCGGAAAATCGTCAGGGGAAATGACTCTATAGCACGCATAGGTGGAGAGGAATTTGCCGTGATACTTCCGAAAACGCCACTTCTAGGTGCGGTGACAGTCGCTGAAAACGCACGAGCTTCTATTTCCAGATTAAAGCTTGAAAGAAAAGGAAAATCGGAAAAGCTGGAAACTATAACAGTCTCAATAGGTGTATCGCAATATAAACAGGGTGAATCTCTGGAGGAATTTGTCAACCGGGCTGATCAAGCACTCTATTTTGCAAAAAATTCAGGCAGAAACCGTGTATCTACGGAGTCTATGCTACCAAGCAATGGTGAGTAAAACGGCATCTATTCCTTTGTTATTCCGATTGCCTTGTTATTGAGAGGCTTCACTTTTCCAGATTTGTAAACATGCCATCTATATTTGGACTTCATTTTATGTCTTTTTAATAATATCCGTTCCACTTCAAAACCGTCTTCCTTTGGATAGACATGCCATCCCAAATCTTCCACTGATGGAATTTCAGTCTTTTTAGTCAGAAACCTGCCTACAGTACCCCCTCTTGAGCACGGCAGGTTTTTAATAAACTCCTTCGCCTGTTCCGGATCCTTCAATTCAAAAGGTTTTGCATAATTATCAAAACCCCAGGTCCCATCATCATGGAG
>JABGRF010000300.1 GCA_018648405.1 Candidatus Scalindua sp. | reverse complement strand
GCCCAATCCCTTTCTTGCTGCTGCAATCTGCAGGTTATTTTCAATTGCGATCTTAATACACTCTTCGATATTGACCGCTTTGGTTTCAGCCTCTTTCTCCAGAGTTGGATCTGAGACCTCTGCCATTGAAATGCCAAGAGTAAAGAAGAGTATAGATGCTATTAAAGTGACAATAGTCACACATTTAATATGATATAACGGATAGGTCATTTATTACCTCTTGTTAAAGTTGCATACAATTGATGCACGTAAATTCCCTCTCATATAAACCTTCTCTACGAGGAGAGAGGACAGAGCGAAAGAGTTAATTATGATCTGAATTGAGTGATTTTGTTTACAATATTGTAGTAGACGTAGGCTTCGCCTGCGTTTCACCTCATTCCAATAGATGTACGTGGATTTTTCATAAATCACGCAAACTAAAGAATGCGACTACGTAAATTGCTCAATTCAGTTTTAAATAAGAATGAAAGGATTAAAGAATTGACTGTGGAGGACGAAAGAGTGTTTTTGCGAAGAGTTCCTTGTGTAGAACATCTTCAGCCATTGAAAAAGATTGAGGAGTGTTGTCGAAATGAAAATTAATACCACTTAATTGATTTATAAAAAAATGTGAAATGGCGCAGCAAACAGCACAGTGATGGAATGGTTCATCGGGAAGAACAGGACAGTTATGCTCATCACAAGAGTTTGTTCCCTCTGAAGAAGCAATATCTACCTCTGCCTTGCTATAAATATCTTCCTGCGAAAAGACTACTTCCGGAAAGATTGAAAGAAACAGAACTATTATCAAACAAGCCTTTAATGTACGAACGCATCCAGGTTTTAAATTCATAAACATCGCATCAGGCTATACTTCAAATCAATAAATGTCAAGGCCATTTATTATCAGCTCCGGGTTACGGAAGACAAGAGCCCTGGCCGCTTCTTCTCCTACAATCCTGGTAGCAGTTTCCAGTGCTTTAGAAAGAATTGGCGGTCTGCCATTAAGCGAATGGACATCAGATGCAATAAAATGCACCAACCTATTCTTCAACAGCCACTCAGCACATTTCTTTTCTCCAGGGATTGCCCTTTTAGTCAGGCAATGCGCATTAATCTGAACACGGGCACCAATCTTAACCAGCTGATCCAATAGTTCCGGTTTCCTTTGAAATGTAGTTATCCTTTCTGCATGTGCAATAATTGGAATAATACCATTGCTCTTGAGATTGAATATGAATTTATCAGTACCAGGAGGTACAAAGACAAAGGGAAGTTCAAGGAGGATAAACTTACCGCCGTTATTGATCGTAAGTACATCCCCGTTTTCAATGTTTTCTACTAATCCTTCACAAATGTGTATCTCTGCACCGGGGAGTATATCAATGTCAATTTTATTCACCAGCAACTGCGTATTAAGCACATCAACCGCTTTAATTATCTCTACACTTTTTGTCTCGTATACTCCGTTCTTTGAGTGCGGTGTTGCCACAATCTTTTTAATTCCGTCATTTGCGGCTACTTTACAAATCTCAATCGACTCTTCAATCGTTTCCGGTCCATCATCTATAGCAGGAAGTATGTGTGCGTGTATATCAATCATAAAAAAACCTCATCCATGAGTTCAATATAAATCGGATTTATTGTCGGTTCCAGCTCCTCCATTCTATAAAATAGCGACTTATAATTGCCACTCTATTCTTTTTATAGAAAGCAGTGAATCTATTCACCAATCATCTGTACAACTACATTGCGCCTTCTCGGCTTGTTAAAAGAGGCTTGAGGTCAAACATGATCTATTGACAAAAAAGAGCAGCATCCAAAAGGCTTATAGAAATGTTGATACTTTAACGCCTTCTCTGTTTATCGTAAATGTTACTGCTCCATTCTCGTGCGTCTTATGTAAACTTACTCCATACTTTTGATAATCCTCAATTGTAGACGCTGAAATATCTTTTGCTAACCCGTTTAATATTGCATACGCAGGTTTAACACTTTTAACCAGATCTCCGGTGTTTACTATAAAACCTCCATGATGAGGAACCTGCATTATGTCTGAAGATATGTCGACATCAGAGTTGCCATCCCCTGACAAAAGCATTTCAATTCCCCTTTC
>JABGRF010000056.1 GCA_018648405.1 Candidatus Scalindua sp. | reverse complement strand
AAAGTTCCAGTAAAGAGAAACGAACGTACAACAGCGTACTAGTAAGTAGTATTGCGGTTCTGAAAAGTATTTGAAGGAAGGTGTTCCTGTGTTAGTAAGATGCAGGAACGCCTTTTTTATTTGATGTAATCTTCGCTGTGGGTTCTAAACCTCAATAGTCATGAGATCTTCGGCTATAACAATCTCTCCGCTGAATTCTTCTCTGCACTCTCCCAAAATATCGTAATCGTCACAGATTGGATAAAAGTGTGTCAGTATGAGTTTCTTACAGTTTGATTCTCTTGCTATTTTGCCTGCAAGTGTTGAATTAAGATGACCCTCTACCTTAATGTGCTTAGGGTATGAGCACTCCAGTAATAGCACGTCTACGTCACGTGCCAAATCAACAATGCTTTCGCAGTAATCCGTATCTCCGGAATATACAACGGTTTTTCCATCTTTTGATTCAACCCGATACGCAAGGCTGCCCTCATGATGGTTGATAAGGCTTGAGGTAAGCTTAAAGTTATCAAAGTCCAGATTGCCTCCCGGTAATTCATTGATAGTAAGTTCGTATCCCCTGGGATCAATAACATTATTGAAAGTTTCAGACAGGTTACGGTAAAACTCCTTCATGCCTGTAGGGCCGATTACTGTAAGATCTTTACTTTTGTAGTTACTGGGTATCCTCAGTGCAAATAGAAGCGAGATAAGGTCTGTGACATGGTCAGGATGGAGGTGCGAATAAATTGCATAATCAACCTCTTTGAAGCTTGAAGACGCTTCCGCAATCTTTCGCAGGGTACCTGAGCCGCCGTCAAGCAGAAGTGTTTTGTCTGCAATCTTTATGAGATAGCCGGATGAACCTCTCCTTGCAGTAACAATAGCAGTACCTGAACCGAGAATAGTAAGCTTCATAATGAACAGATTTAATAGGACGCAGATCTACACAGATAAATACAGATTTTGATCATCATATTACCATAATACTTTGATCAAGAAACACACAAAACATATAAAAAGATTTTCGTGAAATTAGTGTAATTCGTGTCTGATTTATTCTGGAATTCCTACCCATCCACATTAAACCTTAGAAAATATATACGGTTTCTGATACCATTTCTTCATGGATGTTCAGGATTTGAGGAAAGAGATTGCGGATCTGATAAATGTAAAAGAGCAGATAACATTTGCCGATTATATGGAGCTGGCTCTCTATCATCCTGGATATGGATACTATACTTCCGGGAAGGAGAAGATAGGTAAAAGGGGTGATTTTTACACGAGTTCAGATGTTCATTCTGTATTTGGTGAACTTATTGCCAGGCAGCTGGAACAGATGTGGCGACTTCTGGGAAGTAACAGGTTCACGGTAGTAGAGATAGGTGCGGGTAAAGGATGGCTATGTCATGATATACTTAAGTGTGTAAAAAATGAATATCCTGAGCTCTTTGAGAAAATTGATTACAAGATAGTTGAGGTAAGCCAGGATCTGATTAAAAGACAATCCAATACCCTGAAAGGGTTGGAAGAGAAAGTATCGTGGGAATCTTTTTCTGAAGACGGATTTTCCTTTAATCCGATTGAAGGGTGCTTTTTGTCAAACGAATTTATAGATTCACTTCCGGTACATCAGGTGGTAGTAGAAAATGATTGTCTGAAAGAAGTTTATGTGACGATTCAGGATGGCGAATTCTGTGAGAAGGTAGATGAACTGTCGAGTCATGAATTGAGTGAATATTTTGACAACTCAAAGACAGACTTAAAAGAGGGGCAGAGGGCAGAGGTGAATTTGAAGGTACTTGATTGGGTAAAGAATATATCTTGTTGTTTAAGCAGAGGTTTTGTTATTACCATAGACTATGGCCATCTGGCAGATGCACTCTATTCTGAAGAGAGGCACAAGGGAACGTTGATGTGCTATTACGAGCACACGACAAGTGAGAATCCGTATGAAAGGATAGGTAATCAGGATATAACATCCCATGTAAATTTTAGCAGCATAATGGAAGAAGGTATCAGGTCAGGATTAAACACAACCGGATTTGTCAGACAATCAAACTTTCTAATAGCGCTTGGTATTCTCAATAAGATGAATGATGCGCAGGGAGATATCAGCAAACTCCTGACAAT
>JABGRF010000180.1 GCA_018648405.1 Candidatus Scalindua sp. | reverse complement strand
ATAATTACAACTCTTCCCGCTACAGGGCATTTTGTTGTCTACATGCCATATCCCACTTCCGCAACATTTAAAACACGGCTGATTTGCAAAAGAGTAAGGTATATAGAATAATCCTATAATCAGACAGAGTGTTATTATAGAAACGCCAATTCTTGCACAAAGTTTTTTATTCTCCATTTAACCCTCCTCCTCCACACAGCAACAATGTATTTTATAGCGTTAATCTAATGTATGACAACCTTATCTTTCTTTATTGCCAAATCCCTTACTTATATCCAAAGCGGTCTAACGCCGCTTCATCTTTTCTCCAATTTTCGCTGACCTTGACCCAGAGGTCCAGATAAACCTTTTTACCTAGAAGTTCCTGGATACCTTCCCGTGATTTCCTTCCTATCTCTTTCAGCATTTGCCCATTCCCACCGACAACAATCAATTTATGGCGTTGCTTTTCCACATATACATTTGCAGATATATAATCAAGTTCGTCGCTCCTTGGCACAAACTCATTTACCACCACAGCCACCCCATGCGGTATTTCCTGCCTTACAGACAACAGTACCTGTTCCCGGACAAGCTCAGCAATTGCCAGCTTATCCTGCTGGTCTGTTACAGTGCCTTCCGGATAGTACGCAGGATTCTCCGGCATCAGTTCAAATATCTTTTTAATCAGTATCGGAATATTAATTTGTGTTATGGCAGAAACCGCAACACCACCTATAAAATTTCCAAGCTTTTTATATTCCGCAATTATTGCATCAAGATTTGGTATATCTGCTGCATCTAATTTATTGATTACCAGCAATATATTCTTATCAACATTACGTATCAGTTTTGCGGCACGTTTATCATCACTGTGTGGAGGCGTGGTGCCATCTACAACAAACAGGACCACATCAGCATCTCTGAGGCAAGAGCGCGCTGACTTAACCAGGTACTCATCCAGTTTCTGTTTTGGTTTCAATATTCCAGGTGTATCAAGAAACACAAGCTGCCCCTCTTCCGTTTCGCAAATCCCCGAGATCCTATTACGTGTCGTTTGTGGCCTCGGAGTAACAATAGCTACCTTTTCACCAACAAGTCTATTAAGAAGTGTTGACTTGCCTACATTAGGCCTCCCCCATATCGTGACAAACCCGGATTTGTAATTTTCATTTGTTTCTTCTGTCATATAATTATTTCCTAATGTGATTATGTATAATTGGTAATCGCTCAATATGTTGAGTAAAACCACCTCTTCCCCGGACAAAAAGCGCCGAGAACTTTAATCCCCTCCTTACGAAGGAGTTGACAAACTGGACGGCTGTAGTACAAAACAATTTGACAGATTTTCCAATATAAATGAAAAAACACCGTTCGTAATAGATACAACTAGCCCAGGAAGAAAGATATCATATTTCCGTATTATGTAAAGAATGATTTTCCAAGAAAGAGGCAGCAATATCATCCAACGGTATTGCAATAAACTTCATTCCAGCTCTAAGCATACCTTGCTATTTTCAAAATACATCCAGACCAGCTATAATATCCTAACCATCTTTATAATTTTTTCATATAAATGCAGAGAAAAGAATCTACGAGTATTAGAACTGAATAAAGAGATTGTTTTTTCATGATTGAGGCACTATTATTCTACTAATTAGTACATGATAATAATTTTTTAAAAAACTTTTCCTGATTAAATTGAAACCTCTATCAACAAAAAATGTTCCATGGGTAAAATGGTCAAAGTTAATTTACTTCACAATAGCACTGTTAATCTTTTTTACCACTGCCGGTTTCGTCAGTTTTGAGCTACTATCGGTCAAAACCGGAGTAGATATTCATGGAATTAAATACCCCACATCTTTGACTGCATCGAATGGACGAATGCTCGTGATACTCCTGGATTCCACGCGTAAGGATTCCATGTTCAGCGAATCAATGCCATTTATTTCAGGCCTTAGGAGGAAGGGAGCCTGGGGCATCTCCAGAGCAATTTCAGCCCCCTTGTCAGTTGCAGGGGATCATGCAATATTTTCCGGGGTTATACTAAGCCCTTTATCTATTGTTGATGATTTTTCAGATTCAGTTAAACCTTCCGCCTATGACAACCTTTTCAAGCGCGTAACTCAACAGAATAAGCGTGCGGTAATCTTCAGTTCTGATTGCCTACGCGGCGCTTATGGTATAGATACGGACCTTTCTGCATTCGTGCCCAAAGGCTTCCTTTTCAGTCAATACCGGGAAGACGCAGAATATATTTTTGACAAAACCTACAATTTCCTTAAAAACGAAAAGTGGGATCTTGTAGCGGCTCAATTTGTCACAATGGACTCTATCGGCCATCTTGAAACGCCGCTTTCAGACAACTATTTACCAACCCTTATATTACTTGATAATTATGTGCGCCGGCTTGTGGAATTAACTACTGAGGAGGATATTGTCCTGATTACCTCCGAGCATGGTATGGACGATAACGGCTTTCATGTAGACCGCTCGGAATTTGTTATAGATACTCCATTTATTCTTACAGGTCCCGGGATTAATGAAGGTGGGCCTAAACAAGTACTCCAGATAGATTGGGCGCCAACTCTCTCTGTTTTGGCTGGAATTTCTCCATTTTACAAATCCTCTGCTCTGCCTGCTCTTGACTTGCTCTCATTGCCTTCTGAATACCGTTCTATTTTGTTAAGTAAATTTTCCAAGATTATTACTGGAAATTCTAACGTATCAGATTTAGAGGAACTCCGTAAAATACGTCTCACTAAAATGGGAAGAAAGAGTTCACCGGCCTTATGTATACTTATTGTATTGGCAACTATCTGCTCTTTAATACTCTTTGTTTTTGTTGCCCTTTCCAGTGATGACTATTCAGGAACAATAAGCTCTAAGGCCAAATATATTATATTCTGGATCTGCAGTCTCTGCATATTGACATTTATTGAATTGTATTTTGGAGTTTTAAACTATATATCCAATCACTTTCCATTTAGTGCTAACAATATTTTCGATAACTCTATAATAATAGGTCTGACCTTAATTCTCCTGGTAATCTTACCGATGTATTACTGCAAAATTACCAAAAGGGAAAAGATCTATTCAGAAAGTGTTTCACTACCGTTTTTATTAATACTCATATTTTCAGTAGTTTTCATAGTAACTAATCCTTATCATCCTCTAAACTGGACGATTGTGTGTATACCTTTATTCTCGTTGGGAGCAACACGTCACCCAGCCTGGCTGATTATTTTCTTCTCAATATTAACAGGCATGGCGACAAGAAGGCTGACATTCTACCATGTTTACCATCCCATAGCCATGCCGGAAAGGTGGGCTTTGTCTTTAATTGTTCTATTCTTCGGAATTGTATTTCTCATGTGGAGACTACGACATGACAAAAACAGAGTATCTATTGTCGGATATGGAATAGTTGGAGTACTTCCGTGTATCGTGATAATTGCATGTCCTTTCAGTGTGGGAGTGAAAGCCATTTTGCTGCTCTTAAGTTTAATAGCGTTAGTTTATGTAAACCTCCGGACACGAAAAACTTTCGAGGTATGCCTTGCCTTGTGGATTGTCTTTTTCTACCTGGGAACATCAGGCACTATCAATCACGTATCACACATAGCTGCCTTCCCTCTTTTGCTAGCCGTATGGTCTATTTCTGAAAAATCATCAGTGGTAACAAAAGGAAGTTTAATAACTCTTGTAATTTGGACTCTATATCTTTTACCCGGAAACGAATTCGACTTGAAAATCTACGAATTGAGAGACAAATTTATTATGGGTTCAGTTATAGCCAAACAAATAGAAATGACGGTTATAGTGATTGGCAGCAGGTACATCATTCCCATAACTATTCTTGTCTGGATGATGAAACAGGCAGCCCCACGAACGTCACTGTTATCGATGTTTTCAGTTATCATTTTGCCGCTGGTATTTGGTATCGGTATAAGCTTAACAATTTGGACATCATCCACCTTTATCGAATATCCCTGGGACCTGTTTACCAAACTGACAATCCTTTTCGGATTCTCGTTTATTATTGGATGTTCTTTTGCCATTGTCTCAGCTTTCACATATTTTATACATCCGTACTATCTAAAGTTGCGGGATAAATTGTAAACAAATAGCACAAGTAATATTTAGCTAGTCAAGACAACCGTTTCTTAAAAAATGTAATGTTTCATCAATAAAAACAATTATTATAAAAACTATTTGGAAAGTGATACCAAGCTGTCCTTTACAGTTGAGACAATTTGATACCTGAAAAACTTATCAAAAAAATAACAGATGCTTAAATATACCAAAATCCCATATATGACAGATGAAATAAGCGCGACAATACCTCTTGAAGGAAAATAATTTTCTTTAATAACTATCATAGAAAAAAATGCAATAAATACACTTATACCCGGAAAAAGTAATACTCGAACAACACTCCATAGCATACACTGGGTAATTCTTAAAAGTTTGATGAGGGCAATGATATTAACCGTTAGAGATGTTAAAACAACGGCTAATGATGTTCCTAAAAGCCCCCATTTGCTTGTAAGTGGATAGATAAGGGCCATCAACAATATAACCTGCAAAAATTGATTCTTTGTATCTATACCAGGCTTTCCAATACTATAAAAAATTGGACCGGCAGTAGCGGCCACCGACCTTATCAATCCATATAAGACCAGTACCTGCATGGCGGGAACCATAGGCATCCATTTTTCGCCTAATATTACTATTGTAAAATCAGGAGCCAAGGAGATAATTAATCCTGCAATTGGAAAGGATAGAAAAGTCGTAAGCTTTAATACCTTTAAGTAGGCATCTCTTAGCCTGGGCAAATTGTCCTGGATTTTAGAATAAGCGGGGAATGTTACTTTAGAAATTATATGGGAGATTTCCGTTGTCGGCATACTGGAGATTCTATAAGCCATTTGATAAAAACCCAGCGCAGTTGCTCCTAACAGCCCACCGACAAAGAAATCATCTCCCTGGGTAAATAAGAAAATCAATATGCTTGAGCTAAGTACCCATTTCCCAAATCCAAATAATTTCTTAACCTTTTCTAAATTCAGATTAAAACGTGGTCTATATTGATGCAATAGATAGCTTGCTATAACACCAGTTATACAATCTGCAAGCTGTCCAAATACCAGTGCCCATACACTTTTCAACATAAACACAGCAATGATTGAGACGATAAAGTTGGCGAGCGTGGAGCTGAATCTGCATATGAAATGTTTGTTAAATTTCAACTCTTTTTGAAAGTAAATGATGCCGATATTTGTAAAGCTTCTTAAGATAATGGTAATTCCTACAACCCTGATAATGGTGACTGACTCAGGACTTTTAAAAAAAACAGCCACATAAGGCGCCGACATAAAAAGAATACCATATAATATAAAACCTCTGATTATGGAAATGGACCAGACTGTGTTTAGATATTCCTTAATATCATCCTTCATCTGGATTAAGGCAGTGTCAAGTCCGGTTTGAGAAAAAGTGTCTAAAGTGGCTATTATTAAGAAGGCAATTCCCAGCATGCCGAAGTCATTTGGAGCCAGCAGCCTAGCTATAATAAACAGCTTGAGCAGACCGATAGCGTTGTCTGACATCCTGAGGATTAAAAGCCAAAACCCGCCTTTTGCTACTTTGCTTGAAAGGAGCATGTCTGATTGTGATTGTTGTTTCACTGTTGGTTTATCTCTTTAAGTTTTTCTTAATAAAATACATATTAATTGTTCCTGTATGTGCTGTCCTACAAGACCAAATACATCATTGCTATCAGGATAAAAATTGAGCCGTAGTATCCTCTTTACATATTTTCATACTATTGCAGTATTATTAAAACGTTTAAGCACTGTATAGTTTCATTTTTTCTACCTGTAACTCAATTCTCTAATGAAACGGGGAATACATTTACTTAATATTTTTCTTAAAATTTTTTTCTCTGAGCTTATATACATCTTCATATAAATTAAAAATAGTTTTTCACACTCTTCGCTAGATAGATTCAACTCCTGGCAATACTCCTTCAAATGTACTTCTGCTAATTTAGAAAACTTATTCTTTTTATAAAAAACATGATCCAACATCTCTATCTCTTTTTTTCTATAACCAAACCTGAACTTATACACCTTAACAATTGCATTTAATAAATCAGTCAACGGAAAGCCATTCGTAACAGAGTACTCCCAATCGAGCAAGTATGTCTTTTTAGATTCACGTAAAATATTTGCTATCGTAATATCTCCGTGCCTGACAACCCTTTTTACATCTAATTCACCTTCAATATCTAAACATTCCCAATCCCTATAATGGTCTGTCAGATCCTGGAAAACTTTCAAATACTCTAGTTGTGCTGCTTCCGGAAAATCCTTAGTACTGTCAATTCCGGCTAAACTCACACAAATACTCTTTACTAATCGTAAATCGCTTTTCCATCCTAACTGCTTTCTTGTTTCCTTTACAAGTCTTTCCTCTAAAACTAAAAGCTCACTATCAAGGTTTGTAACAGAAATACTTTCAAACACGTCTGTTTTATATTTTGAAAAATATGTTTCTCTCTTAAATCCATTTACATCAGCAAAGTACTTTCTTATAAATGGTTTTTCTCTATCTACAAAAACATAATTTTCCTTATTGCGTGTTTTAAAATACAAATCTGCAATTTGATGAGCATTGCTCTTCCTTATAATAAACACTTTCTCTTTTGCGGATAAATTAATAATTATCTTAAATACTAAAGTATCAAACAGCAGCCAACTAAACAACTTCGGTAGCCCATAGTATATCTTTCTAAGCAGAGCCCTGAACAAATCTCTTGCAGATTTGTTTTCAGATTTAACCGCATATAATCGTTTACCCTTTTTCGATAAAATAATATACTCATTAATTTTAACCTCTCCAGATTGATCAAATGAATTTCTTAACTCCTTTAAAGTTGTTTTTTTGCCTGTATTAACTGTTAGCAAAGCACCTTTTCTAAGGCCTTCTTTTAACTCTTTTATATTAATATTGTTAAAGAAAACAGCATGTTCATCTGTGCCTATATTTAGCAACCTACGTTCAAAAGACATTTTTTCCTTTTCCACAATCCACAAAATACTCTTCAAAGTTGATACCTGTCTTTTCTGAAGAGGGATATTATCTCGCTGGCAATATTTCCTCGTGGCATCATCGTACTTTTAATAATGATAAATGTCAACATCACAGCGAAAAAGTTGCTATTCTGATAGTAGTGACATACTTATAACTCTTGTGAAAAATAGCGGCACAATATAAAGAGAACCCCATGCCGTATGACATCGTTATGTTGTGTTGTGACGAGTCTGCTTAGCTCGGTATCCTCGCATACCAGTATTAAGCATCAGTCCTCGCGTAATAGTAATTGGATGACTATTGAGTCTACACACTATCTCTGCCTTCTGGAAATCTCTCTTTACATAATGCTGAAATATGATATCTTTCTTCCTAGGTTAATTGTGTGCAATTCCCATGTGTCCCTTTCTTTCTCTTGACTAGTTCTGAGGTCGCCATTTAACACAGTTAACCATTCATGTCAACTTATTTAGAGTCACGCTTATTACTTGAGATCAGGTTTATTAAGAAATGTGAACCATGGATATTTGATAATCAAATGTTGTAAAGTTAAGACAATTATTGAACCATGCTTTCCGTCAAAGAAATCAATAACCAGAGTGGATTTTCAAGTTTGGAAGAAGATTGGACTGCACTCCTTAAGAAGAGCAGGAGCGACACCGTCTTTCTTACCTGGGAATGGATGTACACATGGTGGGAGTGTTTTCAGAAAAACCTAGATCTTTTCATCCTGACCGTATATGACGAAAACAATAATCTGGTGGGTATTGCGCCATTATGTATCGACAAGAAAAGGATATGTGGCATTCCTGTTCTGAATTATATAAAGTTTCTTGGAACAATGCCTACTTCTTCCGACCACCTTGATTTCATCATCTTCCATGGAATGGAGAGGGAGGCTCTGATTTCAATAACTGATTACATGTTTCATATAAAAACATGGGATTTGTGCCTCCTAAGCAATATACCCATCTCTTCCCTAACTGCTAAATTACTTAAGAAAATTATTGAAAACAAGCCATTTCAGTCAGAAGTATCTCAGATTTGCCCTTACATATCCTTACCAACACGAATTGAATATTTCCACTCCTCCATAAGTAAAAAGATGAGAAATATGATAAAGAGAGAGAGACGTAATCTATATAATAAGTATAAAGATGTTGATTTCGTAATATGGAAGATTCCAGAAAGTATAGATGATGCTATGGAGAAATTATTTAGATTACACAAAAGCCGGTGGATGGCCGTAAAGCACAAAGGAAATTTTATTGATAGCAACATCAGGAAATTCCATAAAAAGGTTGCCAGGGCCTTTCTAAACTCTGATATGCTACGACTCTACTTTCTCAGGGTGCAGGGGAAAGATGTGGCTGCGTTATACACATTTAAGTATAATAATAAGCTCTGCTACTATCAATCTGGACGTGATCCAGAATGGTCAAAAGAGGGCGTCGGAGGCATACTAATAAATCTTATCATAGAGAATGCAATAAACAAAGGATATGCAGAATTTGATTTCTTACGAGGTGCGGAGGATTATAAAACTCGATTGACCAATAAGAAAAGAGAAGAAATTGACATATTTATATTAAATTCATTTACTGCCAGAATATATCTTCTTTTCAGAAATATTTATCATAAAACGAGATGGCATGGTAATAGTGAAAATATATAATAGGATACCATTGTTTTCCCTGAATTTCCGTATTGGATATGAAAATCCTGCCCTTAGTAGATGCCAGCCGATTGAAAGCAGAAAACTTGACGTTGTAAAATCAAATACCGGTTTTGCCGCTACAATGTACGGGCATTTTATTAATTTGAAACATAGAAAATCGAGAGACACATAATGTCAAATACGAACACTTTTGAGTCAGAAGATGTTGTTTCTGTTTATGCAAAAGAAACTGGTTTGCAGGCGGCCGAAAGCACAATTATCAATCAGTTAAGAGACAAGCTCTCTAATATGAAAGTACTTGATATCGGAATTGGAGCCGGAAGGACAACGGCCTACTTGGCGGATTACACTAAGGATTATGTCGGTATTGATAATTCTAAAAATATGATTGAATTCTGCAAAAAGCGATTTGAGGGTTTTCAGGCTAACCTGTCTTTCAAAGTTTGTGATGTTCGATCTATGGATATATTTGAAGAAAATACCTTTGATTTTCTCCTATTCAGTTACAACGGAATTGATTATATGTCTTATGGTAACAGAGCCAAGGCCTTAAAAGAAATTCACCGTGTCAGCAAACCGGGAGGGGTTTTTTGTTTCTCCACACACAATTTTCGTTATATTGACCATTTAAAGCAGTTCACCATATGCAAAAATCCTTTACGATTTATGCGATTAATAGTCCGATATATGCATTTGCAATATATTGTATGGCAACGTAATAGCAACAAGGATATTGAGCATGCAATTATCAGAGACGGGGGAGACGATTTCCGATTAAAAACATGTTATATCGAGCCAATTGAACAGAAAAAAAAATTGAAGGAAATTGGTTTTAAAAATATACGTATTTTCTCGGAAAAGACCGGCAATGAGCTTAATGATACTTCCAATATTGATGGAATGAAAGACGACCGATGGTTCTATTATGAGTGTAACGCTTAATGAAAAATGGTGAATAAACCATCCAGAAAGCGTAGATTAGTGCTAAGAATAATGACATACAAAGATAGCAGAGTATTATTGACTATAATTTTAACTACAATGATATATGAAGGTTTTATTTTCCTCTAACATAAATCCTAATTTCAAAACCTTCTCAGATTATATAGAAAAAGCCTTTAGAGAAGCGGGTTGCGAAACATATTTTTTTGAGAACAGGGCTTTCCTTCTGCCGGGTAGGCTAAGAGATCGGATCGCTTTTCTTCAAAACTGGGACTTTGAAAGACTGAACAAAATGCTTCTTGAAAAAGCTTCGGAGTTTAAACCGCAAATATATATAGAGTCAGGAGGCTGGAACATATTACCGGATACTATAGAAAAATTAAAGAGTATGGACATAAAAACAGCACTCTGGACAGTAGATCCTCCGCATACATTTAAGCAGATAACAAAAGCTGCACCACACTATGATTTTGTGTTTTGTCAAGGTACCGAAGCGGTGGGAATTCTGAAAAAATATGATGTTAAGAACCTTCACTGGTTACCGTTTGCGTGTGACCCTGATTTCCATAAGCAAGTAGAACTGACAACTACTGAAAGGGAAAAATATGAAACACAGGTCTGCTGCCTAGGATCATGGACTCCCGGTTATGCGAAAAGACAGGCGGCACTCGAATGCCTGACTGACTGTGATCTTGGTATATGGGGACCCGGTTGGAATAACCTACCTGTTGAATCAAAATTGAAAGAATTTATCAGGGGCTATCACACTAAACCTGAAGAGTGGATCAAGATATATTCTGCAGCCAATATTGCCGTCATTGTTCATTATCAAGATATGAAGGGGAATGTGCCCTGTTACCAGGCAAGCCCGAAGGTTTTTGAAGCCCTTGCCTGTGGGGTTTTCTTAGTAGTTGACGACCAAAAGGATGTTTTAAGTTTATTTGAGTCAGGCAGGCACCTGGCTATATACCATAACCAAAAAGAATTAAAAGAGATTATTTCTTATTATCTTGAACACCCTGATGAAGCCAGAAAGATTGCACAGCAAGGCAGAAAAAATGTTTTAGAAAACCACACATTCAAACACAGAGTGGATGAAATACTTAGAACTATAAAAAAAGGTTGATAACCTATGCGTGGCCTCATGACAAACACCATTGGACTAAAATTTTATACTCCAGTTAAGCATCTTGCAAAAAAGATATTGTGCCTTTGCCACGGTGTAAAGAAAACAGGTACAAATGTTTTTATATCACCAAGAGCGATAATCAGGCAGGGCAATAAGATTCGACTAGCTGATAACGTTGTTGTAGAGAGAGGAGTGTCACTCTCAGTCGATCGTGGGGGGAAATCATTTATTGATATTGGTGCAAATACTTTCCTTCTTTCAAATTGCATTATAAAGGCCGCTGACGGCTGGATAAAGATTGGCAACGATTGTTCTATTAATGAATTTGCTATATTGTTTGGAGGAGGCGAAGTAGGTGGTGGTGGGCTTGAAATTGGCAATGATGTACGTATTGCTGCACATGTAAGGATTGTTCCAATGAATCATATATACGAAGATCCAAAAACACTTATTCGTTTACAGAAAAACAGAAGCGTTGGAATTAAGATTGAAGATGACGTATGGCTCGGCGTTGGCAGTACGATCCTAGATGGCGTCACAATAGGCAAGGGAACTGTTATTGGCGCGGGTGCTGTTGTAACAAAAGATATTCCTCCATATTCTATAGCGGTTGGTGTACCTGCAAAGGTTATAAAGGAAAGGCTTTAGCTTGTATACTGAATTATCTTCCTGGCCATATTATCCCAGTTGTAAATATCTTCAACAATCCTGCGCCCATTTCTACCCATTACCAATGCCTCTTTTCGATTTATGAGTAGTTGAGTAATCTTCTCTGCGAAATCCTGCTCAGTAAAATCACTTACTAATCCACAATGATGTGAATTTAAAATTTTGGCAGTTTCTTTACAGTTTGTAGAAACTACGGGACGACCACAAGCTAATGAATCAAATAGTTTTAAATGTAGAGTTGTCTGAAAATAGATGTGATCAGGGTTTGGTATTACCATTAAATAACATTTACTGATAAACTGATTGATATTTACACTATAGGAAATATCATCGAAGAATGAAATCCAGGAAGATTCATATCTGTTTTTCAAATCTCCATAGTACTGTTCTGATTCTTTTGACGGTGTTCCAGCGATATAAAGTTTAACCTCTGGCACTTTTTCTTTTATTATTTCTACCGCTTTAATCAAGAACTCTATTCCTCTTCCGGGTGCAATTCCGGAAACAAAACCTATGGACAACTCCTCCGGAGGTTTGCTGTATTTAAACCAGAGTGGATCTGTAGCATTTTCTATAACAAAAATTTTGTCATGATATTTTTCAGGATAAAGCTCTTTACACGATTGCGAAACCGGAAAAATATAATCACAAATATCTATGTTCTTCAGAAGAAGGTTTTGTAAAAGTTCTATCTTTTCCGGAGAATCATCTACCTTATACGCTAAACGTTGCAATGCACGGTTGTCAATAATATCTATCGCAAGTTTATATCCAATTTTCTTAAAAAAACTCAGAAATTTTTCAGATCTATCATTTGCAATTAGAATCAAATCATCATTCTTTTTTGTAAAAAAACAAAAAAATAATTTAAGATAATTTACAAACATTTCAAAATTTATATACTTATAGTAAAAGTTATTAATATAAATTACTTTTACTCCATTTTCCTGTAAATGCTTGTGTATATGAGACTCTCTAACGCTTAATTTTGCCTTTTGTACTTTATTTATAAAAACTAACACCCTCATGCCGGTTTTTCCTATAGATAATGAATTAATTAATTATGTAATAAGTTATACCGTCCCTGCTTTTAGCATAATATGATTTTAATACTTTGGGGTATATCCATGGAATAGCAAACGAAAAAACAAGATGAATATAACCTTTCAGGTATTGTGGATATAATTTTAAAACATCCAGTAAATATATACGCCCTTTGCTTATATTTCCAATCATCGCATGTTGTAAATACAAACCCACAAGATACCTTTTATAAAATGAAGGATCTTTAATTAATTCTTCTCTATATCTCTCAAGAATTTTCTCCTTACCCTTAATCTTTGTCTCCAGATTAGTCGATAACTGGTTGCCGTGAATATATGCCTTTGCCAATATTTCAGGTACGTAGTCAAATTTATAATACTTTGCAACCCGAATCCACATATCCCAATCATGACAACTCTGCATTTTTTCGTCAAACAGGCCTGCTTTTCTAAAACAGGAAGCCCTCACTATCACCGTAAGTGTCCCTGTTATGCATCCTAAAAACATTCTTTTGTGAACGTCTCCTTTTTCGTCTGGAATTGATTTTGACACAACCTCATTGGTTCTTTCAAATACTGATTCGTAACCACAATAAATTATACCTACGTCATCACTTACTTCACTAAATTTCCTTACTTGTCTTTCAATTTTTTCAGGCAACCATTCGTCATCACTGTCCTGAAATGCGATTAGTTCTCCTCCGGCTAATTTAATGCCTACATTCCGTGCTGCTGAGCCACCTTTGTTAAGTATCTGTTTATAATAACGTATTCTCGTATCAGAATAATCTTTCACAATAGCCTCAGTATTATCAGTTGA
>JABGRF010000071.1 GCA_018648405.1 Candidatus Scalindua sp. | reverse complement strand
CAATAGCGTTTGGAGGCAGAGGATTTCAAATGTGGGTTGCCACTCCTTTTGGCGAGACAATGCTGGACGGCCCATGTGTCTTGTGTGGTCAATGCGTGTCCACGTGCCCGGTAGGCGCCATACGTGAGAAGCAGCCAACTGGCAAAGGACGTACTTACCAGACCAATAAGGTCAGATCAACATGCGGCTACTGCAGTATAGGTTGTCAGATTGATATTCATTCCAATCATCAAGAGATAAACAAAATTACCTCAGAAGTTGGATCTACACCAAACAACGGTAACCTGTGCATGAAGGGCAGATTCGCATATGACTTTGTAAATCATCCGGACAGACTCGATTCTCCCATGATAAGAAGGAATGGAAATCTTGAGAAAGCGAGCTGGGAAGATGCATATGCTGTCATTTCAGAAAATCTGAAAAGCATAAAGTCAAAACACGGAGCAGATTCAATCTCGTTTATAAGTTCAGGGCGATGTACGAACGAAGAAAACTACCTCATGCAGAAATTCGCCAGGACAGTAATTAAGACAAATAATATAGACCAATCAGAAACAGAATGTCACGCACCAACCTTGCATGCACTGAAAGATACTCTTGGTCTGGGTACCACAACTAATTCAATCCAGGAGATCTCAAATGCAGATGTTATATTTGTGATCGGCGCAAACGTTACTGAGTCGCATCCTATAATAGGATTAGAGATAAAAAAGGCACTCCGTAATGGCAAGACATTAATCGTTGCAGATACACGTAAGGTATGGCTGGCAAAGAAAGCCCAGACCTTCTTAAACCTTCAGCCAGGAACAGACACTTCTCTTGTTAACGCCTTAATGACCGTAATCATTAATGAGAAACTCCACGATGAAAAGTTTATAGAAAAGAGAACAGACAAATTTAAAACACTAAATAGCGCTATTGCAAAAAACGACATTAAAAAAGCTGTAAAACTTACCGGTGTCTCTCAGGATTCAATTGAGGAAGCCGCCAGAATTTACGCTAATGCAGAGAATGCCATAATATTATACGGAAACGGTATCACGCAACACAGATCAGGAAATGATAATGTGAGAAGCCTCGTAAACCTTGCATTACTGACAGGTAATATAGGTAAAGAGTGTTCCGGAATATATCCGCTTATGGGTCAAAACAACGGTCAGGGAGCTTTCAATATGGGAGCCATATCTGATTTCTATACTGATTCCCAGCCCGTTTCAGATATAAATGTACGCAAGAAATTTGAAAAGGTTTATAAGACTAAATTACCTAAAAGCAAGGGATTACAGATCAGGGAGATGTTTAACGCTGCATCCAAAGGCAAGGTGAGGTCCATGTACGTTATGGGCGCTGATCCAATAATGAGTGAACCTGATACGACAAAAGTTAAGAAGGCGATAAGTAAACTGGATTTCCTGATAGTACAGGATATCTTTATGTCCAACACGGCTCAATATGCTGACGTAATACTGCCGGCGGCCTGCTTTGCCGAAAAGGACGGTACTTTCACTAATATTGAAAGACGCGTTCAGAGAGTAAGAAAGACAGTTGAACCACCGGGTAAGGCTAAAGCAGATTGGAATATCATATCTGAACTCTCTACATGCATGGGACATCCAATGAATTATAGTTCTCCGGAAGCTATCTGGGAAGAGATCAGGAAAATCTCGCCCAATTTTGCCGGGATCAATTATCAAAGACTCAACAACGGTGGAATACAGTGGCCGTGTCCAAAAGCAGATCACCCCGGCACAAAATTTCTATACGAAAAGAAATTCCCTAATGGAAAGGCAATGTTCTCCTCAACGGAAAGCAAACCGTCCTCTGAAAAACCTGACAAGAGTTATCCATTTATTCTCAGTACAGGACGGACTCTTTACCACTTTAATAGTGGCACCATGACTCACAGGGCAAAGGGAAGTATACAGAAACAGCCTTATCCATTTGTAGAAATATCACAAGCTGATGCTGATGATGCAGGGATAAAAGATGGTGAAATGGTAAGGGTAACGACAAAGCGCGGCCAAATATCTCTTGCAGCCAATATCACAAACAGGGTAATGTCAAAACAGGTCTGGATTCCAATCCACTTCATAACTGCTCCGGCAAACCTACTCAC
>JABGRF010000067.1 GCA_018648405.1 Candidatus Scalindua sp. | reverse complement strand
CCGACTTTTTCAAGTGCTTCGGAAAGTGATTTTCCGGCCTTATCCATATCACTGATAGCCTTATCCAGTAATTGGGCTACTTCCACTCCGGACTCTTTCTTCGCCTCACCTTCCCATTTTCTAAATTCAGCGATATGGTTCTTGTTGTGCTCAATCCAGTGTGGTAACAATACCCGGAGTTTTTCTATTGTGTTTTGTTCTGCCATGTTTTCTCTCTTTTATTTGTGTGTAGTTTTCGTAATTATTGACAACTCAGACTGAAGTCTAAGGCTACTATGTAATATAATAACTAAACTTATTTTGCCTGAAGTATCGTTTTACCGGAAAGGAAATCAATCGTTTTAATAGTTACACCTGGAATGAGTTTAGGCTCTTCAAATAACGTACTGATCCTGATTCCATCCTCAACCACTTCAAGTTGTGAAACGTCCTCCATTACTAATTCCTGCTGACCATCCTTATCCTGCATTATTTTCATCTGACACATAGTTTTTCCCTTTGAACAAAAATGTTATATATTCTTTAGATAATTAATGTCGGGTAAGAAACCCGACCTACACATAAATAAATTACATTTTTGTAGGGCGGGTTTCTTACCCGCCGACTTTAAATTTCCTGTACATTTAATTTAAACAGAACACCTTAAAATAGCAACTATTTTTTCAAAGCTGCCCTGCTACAGGCAATATAAAACATCACCTCAAAAAAGATATTTGACAAAGTGAATAATTTAACTCAAAATACTCCAAAATTAACTTCCGAAGCAAATAAGGTAGGCATAAAATAGTAAAAGCAAATTACAATTCTGATATTAGTGGATAGCAAGCAAGAAGGTAATTAAAATGAACGATAAGGCAATCAAAATTCTCTATGTTGAAGATGAGATCGATCACGCAATTCTTATGGGAGAATTTATCAAAGAGATCAAGAATGTTAATTATGAGATGAGACATGTACAACAACTCGAAGAGGCATTATTTGAACTTGATAATGAACGTTATGATATCGTCATGCTGGATCTGTCTCTGCCCGGCAAAAAGGGATTAGACACCATATCGACAGTTTGCGAAAGGGCACTGGATGTTCCGGTTGTTGTAATGACAAGTATGGAAGATGAATCAATGGCCATCAAGGCATTGCAAAAAGGCGCTGAAGAGTATCTGGTTAAGGGAAAAATGAACAGCCATGCACTGTCTCGTATTTTGCGATATGCCATCATGCGACACAAGGGGCGGGTAGAGCTGCAATCGCTCTCACTTGTTGATGATCTAACGGGCTTGTACAATCGTAAAGGTTTCATGCTTTTCGCCCAACAGCAGTTAAGCATAGCGATACGAACTAAACGCGGAATGATACTCTTTTTTATCCACATTGAAGGCCTTAATCAGATCAGTGAAAAGTTTGGCCTTCAATATGAGGATCTGGCTAAGATCGAAACTGCCAATATCCTCAAAGAAGTCTTTCGTGAATCTGATATTATAGCTCGCCATAGTAAAGATGAGTTTACCGCTATTGCAATAGAATCATTCGACGCTAACAATGAAATTATAATTGCCCGCTTGCAGGATGAATTAGAAATCCGGAATAAACAGGAAAACCGTTTATACACACTTTCTCTCTGTATTGGTACTGCATATTACGATACAGAGGAGTTGTGCAGCATAGATGAACTGATAAACCGTGCAAAAGAGTCAATGACTGAACAGAAGAAGAAAACATTATAATATTAATTCATACGAGGTATTTCAAAGTCCCCTAACCTGAACTGGCCGGAGCCAGACAGGAGTTAATAAATCACAAAACACCAAATAACAGACAGATATCAAATTACGACACCTGAATAAGCAGAATCAGTCTTTTGCAATTTGTTTACTATCTAATAATTTGGTATTTGTCCACCTTACATAAATATTATGCGCCAAATCAACACTGAACAGATAACAGACACCATTGAAAAACTTTGTATAGATGCAAACTATAATCTGGGAGATGATCTTATCTCTTCATTAAGGGGTGCCCTCGAAAAAGAAGAGTCTCCTCTTGGTAGAGAAGTAATTACTCAGCTATTGGAGAATGCAGAAATTGGCAAACAGGAACAAGTTCCAGTTTGTCAGGA
>JABGRF010000183.1 GCA_018648405.1 Candidatus Scalindua sp. | reverse complement strand
GGGCGCAAAAACCATGAATGGTGGAAAGATATGCAAATTCTATCTCCTGACGCTCTTGCTCCATTCCCTTCTGCCTGAACAAATCGGACACTCTTACCTTCATCTCGTTGGCCGCCTTCTCAGTAAAAGTAAGTGTGAGGATTTCGCCAATCGATACCTTATGAGTAGTTACCAGGTTTGCAAATCGTTCTACGAGAACACGCGTCTTCCCCGAACCCGGCCCTGCAACAACGCAGAGATCCCTATCAGTAATCGTGACACCTTTTATTTGAGAATCTGTAAGTTTATTTCTCATATTTTTTAGACGGAATTAACCGGATTAATAAAATTTACCACGGAAATACACGGAACATCACAGATCTTAATAACTTAAAAATGTTATCTTATAAATTTTATTTCTGTTTTAATCTGTGAAACTCCGTGGTAAATGCTTACCTCACTCTCCATTTATCAATACGGCAGACGTTTGCAAAATCGCAGTTTCCTTCTCCGCAGTAGTCTATATTTGCCGGAGCAAGTTCAATCCTTCCGTTACGGATCTCCTTCGAAAATCGCAGAATATGATTTTCTGCTTCTTTGAGCATCTTGTTAAATTCTTTATTATCAACAGAAAGTGACTTTTTCATTGGCTTTATATTGAGGCTCAGGTTATCGATCAGCTCCCGGTTATATATCCCTGTACTTTTAGTCGACTTCAGTGCATAAAATTCAGCGGCAACAGGAATGATCTTAAACACCTCTCTCAAGGCAAGCAGGTAAATGGGCAGTTGCAAATCCAGACCCTCTTCCAGATCAGTTGACTTAAATTCTGTCTTCCCATATTTATAGTCAATGATTACACCAATTTTCTCTCCATCCACTTCTGAAATATCAACCCTGTCAATCTTGCCGGAGATTTCGATACCATCTTTTTTAACATCACCAATCTTAAGTGTTCCAAACTCTTCACCCCCGAATTTAACCTCAAACATAGAAGGTCTGAATGCAGATGAATCGGAACAGCTTTCCATGGATTCAAATGCCAGAAGCGTATTAAGCATCTCATTTCTGACCTTCATCTCTTCAAAGCCGACAACTATTCCCCTTGTTTTTTGCTTAAATACGTCATCATATATTTTAGTGATATCTTTCGTATCTCTAAAATATTCCTCAAGAACTTTATGAATGATGCCTCCCTGCATTCTTGAATCCAGAGATTTAGGCATGGCCTGCCTTAGATTCAGTGTGGTACTTCCAAAATATTTATAAGGACACTGTGCGTAGTCTTTCAACTTTGTAGGTGAAAACCTTCTACTTGTTTCACTGATCTTTTTTATTATGCTTTTGTCAGATAATTTGATATTCAGATTGCTGTAGGAATCTATCAATGCTGCCAACGCGCAGAGTTCTTCTCTGAACGAGGATTCATCTTCTCTGTTATTATAGAGCCACAAAGCTATATCTTTTTCGCATTGTTCTTTTCCTGATACACAGGGAGTATTAAGGTGATAATAGACGAAGCTCTTTAAATCGGTTGAGGTAATGATCTCTTCCGGTTCCGGAATTATACTTGAAAGGTTTCTCTGAGTTGTAATCTCTTTGCGTACCTCTTTTGAAAATAGCTTTTGTATGTCAGAGAGGAAAAATGATGGCAGTGTCAAATTGCCGTTACTGTTCGCTGATGGATATGACAGGTAAAGTTTCTCCTTGGCACGCGTAATGGCTATGTAGAACAGGTATCTCTCTTCATCCATCTTCTCACATGCCTCTCTCAGAACTATTTTTCCAGTTGCGTTCAGCCTGCTTCTGTAATAATCCTTAAGGAATAGGTTTTCTCTAACCTGCCGCGGGAACTCTTTCTCCAACAACCCTCCGACAAAGACCACTGGCATTTCCCACTGCCTGGCCTCCAGAACGTTAATAACGTTAACTACCTCTTTTCTTCTGTCTGTTTTCTTATACGATGTCAAGGCTACCTGTGATTCAAGGGTGTGTACGAATTCTTCGAATGCAATAGTCCCCTTCCCACCGGCAAGTTCACCAATAGTAGAGTTATTAAGGATTGCCATAAATTCCTTCAGGGCGCCAGCATCTGATTTCATCAAATCAATTATTTCATGATTACAATTCTCCTCTATTACACCAGCCTGAGATTCATCAGTAGGTTTACCGTATGATGCAAACGCCGGTATGTAGAACAGTTTTACAATGTCATAAATACAGTCACAATAGTGACTGTATGTGTGCCTGCCTTCAAGCTTACTGAAAACCACCTTTAACTGTTTTATGAATTTGCTGACAGGTTCTAATTCAGAACCTGAGGTAAGTTTCAACCATTTATTGTAATCGTCTATTTTTCCCCTTTTTAAGTATTCCTGTTCTAATGTATTGATAAGTTTTATGTCTATACCTGTGTTAGATTTTAAAATCTTCCAGACTGCTTCGTCCTGCCACTTATCTGTAAAGATACTCAATGTATTCATTATGACCCTGATCAGTGTATTCTCTTTTAATGGTTTCTTGTCATAGATCCTTACCGGAATGCTGAACCTTGTAAACGTGTCTTCGACAATGCCCTGATACTTTTCAATGTTTCTGAATATTACGGCAATTTGACTGAAAGCGTATCCTTCGCCATTAGTCATTTTTCTTATTTTACGGGCGATCTGTTCCACCTCATCCTGCACGTTGGCAGCAGCCGTAATCTGTAATGACGCGACAGCGCTATCAGATTCCGTTATAACCGGCTCTTCAGATTGAGAGAATACGTTTGCTTCGATATGTCTTAACAATTGACTGGACGTTCTCTTGTTCTCATCAAGTTTCAATTCCTGGAGACCTAATTCCGTGAGTCTTGAATACGTTTTGTGAGAAACCCGGAAAGCAGGAGGTACAGAATCAGAAGTTTGATGCGGAAGTGTGACGTAAACATTCGGCACAAGGGAGCTCAATTTTGCCAGAAATTTCAGTTCGAGTTGCGTGTAATCATGAAAACCGTCTACTAAAAGCAGGTCAACTTCAGAGAAGGTGTTTTTGTTCAAATGCGACTGAGCCTGCAACAGCAAATCTTCTTTGTCAAAAAAACTGTTTTTATCCAGAGCCTGTTGATAGCGATCATAAAGTGCTACCAGTTCATTACACTTCAGGTTAAAGGGCGAATTTTTCTTGCCGGTTTGAACTTTTCTGAGTACGTCCTCAAAGGCCGGTGGATCAAGTGAATTTTCCTTAATCTCTCTTATAAAATCCAGCAATGCACTTTTGAAACCCGCATAACCTGAGACCTCTGAGAAATAACCGAAATTTACATCTTTCAGGATATTTGAAAGAACCAGATCCTTTTCACCTTCATTGAGAGGTTTACGCAAAGGTGCGCTATCAACACGATCAACAATTCTGTTTGCCAGTCCTGAAAAGGTTACAAGCCCTGTGTCAAGATAGCCTTTATGTACTGAGGTTCTTAAGATATGGTCTCTGAGATGCTCAACCTGGCTGTGAGTTGGGAGGATAAAGAGCACGTTATCTTCTTTGTGCCCTTCAACATAATGGAAAAACTTCTGAAGTACGAAATGCGTTTTGCCGCTGCCGGCTTTTCCTAAGACTAAAAATCTTTCTTGCATATAATTTTCAGACAGGATTTATCGGATAAACAAGGATGTAAAAGAAGGAAACCAGAGAAAAGAACTCTTCAGAATATTACCATACTACACGTCATACAGCAACAATTAGAAATCCAAAGCGCATACACAAACTATCAGGTTTCCAAAATAGACTTCAGAGCATTTAAATCTATGTCTATTCATTTGACAAATATGGCATTAGAAACTAAGATCATCGCATGACTAAAACAGATCGAGAAACCCAAAAGGATAATTCACGAATAATGCAAACAATTCGAATTGGATATATCAGGCAACTCTTAATCAGCTCTATTTTTTCATTGGCATTAATAATGACAGTACAGGTCGCCAGTATGCAAACTGTGTTTGCAAAAGAGAAAGAACTTTCACCGGAAGTACAACTGGATTTATTGGTTAATTCTGCAACAAAGAGTATGAAAGCTGGAAGATGGGAAGACGCGGTACAGGGTTTTGAGAAAGCGATGAAGCTTGGAGTCAGTCTGCCCGGAGATTTTCACTTTCTTTACGGCAAAGCTCTTTATAAAACGGGAAGCTATGAGTACGCGTTATCAAGTCTTACTATTTATCTTACATTAGTAGGACGAGATGGAGAATATTATGAAGATGCAATTACCCTGGTCGTGGATGCTGAGAACAAACAGAAAGAGGAAACGCTTCGGACATCGGAATCAAAACAGCAGAAGGTAGAAGCAGCAAGTGTAACGGAAGACGGAATGGTGTATGTCAAGGGAGGTTGTTTCGACATGGGTGACATCTTTGGCACCGGAGACAGTGATGAGAAACCTGTTCATACTGTATGCCTGGGTGATTTTTATCTTGGGAAGACTGAAGTAACCCAGAAGCAATGGGAGGATGTAACTGGCAGTAACCCATCTAAATTTGAATGTGCAGACTGCCCGGTTGAAAGGGTGAGCTGGAATAATGTTCAGGATTTTATAAAAAAACTGAATGAAAAGACTGGCAGGAATTATCGTCTTCCAACTGAAGCTGAATGGGAATACGCAGCAAGGAGTGGCGGCTTGAAGGAGCAGTGGGCAGGAACCAATGATGATGAAAAAATTGAAGAGTATATCTGGTATGGTTTTACTGCCGAAGGTCGTACGCATTCAGTGGCAGGAAAAACGCCAAATGCTATTGGTCTTTATGATATGATGGGAAATGTCTGGGAATGGTGCTCAGACCGATATGACAAGAAATATTATGAAACCAGTACCAGCAAAGATCCGCAAGGACCGTCAGAAGGAAAAAATCGTGTTTTACGGGGCGGTGGCTGGCGCAGTAAAAACAAGGGTTTACGTACTACTGATCGCAATGACTTTATTCCGACCAGCAAAAAATTCTCTGATATAGGCTTCCGCCTGGCAAGGAACCCCTAATGGAGCAAACCCGCATCCAAGTTTGAACTTTTTATTCTCTCGTCAAGTGCCGGTATTTCATCCTATGCGGTTGATCGGCAGCTTTTCCCAGCCTCCTTTTTCTGTCTTCCTCATATTCTGAATAATTTCCTTCAAACCACCTGACGGTGCTGTCTCCCTCAAATGCAAGCATATGCGTGGCTATCCGATCAAGAAACCAGCGGTCATGAGAAATAATTACCGCACAGCCTCCAAAGCTTTCCAAGGCCTCTTCAAGAGCCCGCATCGTATTTACGTCCAGATCATTTGTAGGCTCGTCCAGTAGCAGAACATTGGCACCCTCCTTGAGCATGCACGCAAGATGAACCCGGTTGCGCTCACCACCGGAAAGCACGTCTACCGTTTTCTGCTGGTCTGATCCAGAGAAATTAAAACGGGCAACATAAGCACGGGAGTTTACTTCGTGATTTCCAAGTTCAATCGTATCTCTACCCCCTGAAATAATTTCCCATATTGTTTTTCCCGGGTCAAGAGTATCACGTCCCTGGTCAACGTAAGCAAGTTTAACTGTTTCGCCAACCTTAAGGGCACCGGAATCAGGTTTTTCCAGATCCGTTATCATCTTAAAAAGGGTTGTTTTACCCGCACCGTTTGGTCCTATAATTCCAACAATACCTCCGGCGGGAAGAGAGAACGACATCCCCTCAAAAAGGATCCGATCTCCAAACGCTTTACTCACATCTTCCGCATCAATTACTATTGTTCCAAGCCGGGGTCCTGCCGGCATAAACAACTCAAGATCCTTCTCCTGTTTTACAGTGTCCTGATTAAGGAGGGATTCGTAGGCACTAATTCGTGACTTTGCTTTTGCATGGCGCCCCTTGGGAGACATACGTATCCATTCCAGTTCCCGCTGCAGGGTTTTCTGCCGTTCTGATTCACTCTTCTCTTCCTGTTTAAGGCGGTTCTGTTTCTGCTCAAGCCAGGAAGAGTAATTTCCTTTCCATGGAACACCCATCCCACGATCAAGTTCAAGAATCCAGCCTGCGACATTATCAAGAAAGTATCGGTCGTGAGTTATGGCAATCACGGTACCTTCATACTGCTTCAGATGTTGCTCAAGCCAGGCGACGGTTTCCGCATCGAGATGATTGGTAGGTTCGTCCAGAAGAAGAATGTCAGGTTTCTGCAGTAAAAGACGGCACAGTGCCACACGCCTTTTCTCACCACCAGAGATAACATTGACAAGTGTATCTCCGGGAGGGCAGCGCAGTGCATCCATTGCCATTTCCAATCGAGATTCGATATCCCATGCATTCTGCTTCTCAATCTCTTCCTGGAGTTCACCCTGCCGTTCCAGAAGTTTATTCATTTCATCATCTGACATTGGTTCTGCAAACTTCTCGCTGATTTCATTGTACTCTTTTACAATATCTACAATCTCCTGCATACCTTCTTCCACAACAGCCTTGACGGTCTTTTCTGAATCAACTAATGGCTCCTGTTCAAGGTGTCCTACTGTATACCCATCAGAGAGTCCGGCCTCTCCATTGTACTCTTTATCAACACCAGCCATAATCCGCAGAAGCGAACTCTTTCCTGATCCATTCAAACCCAGTACCCCGATCTTAGCACCATAATAATAGGAGAGGGATATATCCTTGATCACTGTCTTCTTTTCGTATGACTTGCTAACCTTCATCATTGAATAGATGATTTTTTCAGATGTATTACTCATTAACTTTCCTCAATTCTTTTATTATTAAACTATCATGATAATTTTATGTTTTCCTACAATCTAAATTGAGCGATTTGTATAAAAATATATTACATATAACTAACCGGTAGATTGTTTCAAAATTTTTAGGTACTTTTCAGCGCTGCTATTATACTAATAACTAATTGAAATTATATTCAATTTTACCTTCCGGGAAGAATCTTTCCCAGGACAACACTCTCCTTTGCGCCTGTAGCGGATGGAACGTTGCACGGATTTCCACTTACGGTCTCATTGGCAAGAATAGCAAATGCCAACGCCTCTTTTGCATCGGAAGGAATGCCGAAATCATCTACTGCACTTACGCTTATATCTACAAGATAATCTTCCAGGAATTGACACAAGACTGGATTACTTACGCCTCCACCGCTTATAATCACCTCGTCAATTTTGTAACATGGTTGAATAAATCTTTTATAGCTGTCAGATATCGATTTGGCTGTAAAGGCTGTAATTGTAGCAATAGCATCATAAACGTCTATGTTGTCCTGTCTTAATTCCTTATATAAATTATCAGAAAACTGAATACCAAAATCCTCTCTTCCCGTTGACTTTGGTGGAGGTTTTGATAAATAGGGATGAGTACAGAGCCGCTCTAACAAATCTTGATTCAATCTACCTCTTGAAGCAAATTCACCATTTTTATCATACTTTAATTTCCCATCTGTTATGATCTCGGCAAACCTGTCAATTATCATATTACCAGGCCCATTATCAAAGGCAATTATCTCTTTAATGTTCCCGTCAGCAGGTAAAAATGTAACATTAGAGATACCACCAATATTTTGCATTGCCCTGCCAACCCCATCTCTTCCGAATAAAATAAGATCAGCATATGGTGTCAATGGTGCGCCTTCACCTCCTGCCGCAATGTCCCTTGTTCTGAAGTCAGCGACAGTGGTGACTCCTGTCTCCTGTGCAATTACGGAAGGTTCTCCTATCTGCAGTGTTGATCTTACCACCTTATCATTACTCTCTTTCAATGAAGAAACATGATAAATAGTCTGTCCATGAGAACCAACAATGTCTATCTCTGAAAGAGGAATCGACATCTTTGCTGCAATCTGTCCGGCAGCATCGGCAAATAACTTGCCTAATGCAAAATCAAGTTGGCAGATTTTGTCGACGGTACCAGTCTCTTTGCAAGAAGCTTCAAATATCAACTCCCTTATCTCATTCTCATAAGGATAAGTCTCAAATCCTATAATATCGACTTTAGTTGATAAGCCATTCCCGGTTATCTTAACCAGGCATGCATCGATACCATCACACGACGTACCGGACATCAGACCGATAACATTACGACTCTCTTTTTCTCTTAAACTGATCAAACTTTCTATCGACATTTTGTATTGATTAAAAGAAAGTATAAACTGGACTTGAATATTTAGAGGTATCTGGAGGTGAGTTTAATGTTGATTTAGTATATTATGAATCAAACAAGTTTAATTCTTTCTTAATACAGTTGACCCTCTCTTTAGTCTGCCATATTTTGATTGCCATCAAGTCACGTATGTAACCAAACATTATATTTGATCTCCGCTCCTCTGTAATATAGGTATAAGCATCCATTGCCTTATTGTAATAAGCTACCTTTTCATCGTCATATAAGAGAGCTAACTCTTCGTATAGATTGCCAATCCGACATTGTGCGTTAAAGGGTGTAATTCCCGTAAACTTATTTATTATTTCATTGAATTTTGTTGTTGCTCTTTCATAGTTGGTTTTTGCCCCTTCATCATCACCTACATCATAAAGTGCCAGACCCACATAATGATATGCTTCTGCTACAGCATATGAATGTTCCTGCGCCTCCTTCTTGACACCATCCTTAAGTTCCTCCAGGATATTTCTGTATCTTCGTTCAACCGCTTCAACAAGACTGATACTCAGAGGAATCTCAGAATCTTCCAGTTCATTCTGACTCTCTATCCTTACACGTGGAAATAGTAATTTCGACAGACCTTCCAGGCTCAACCCTTTAACAAAATAGAGCTCGCTGACAGAGTCAAATTTTTCATGCTTTTTCCTATAATTTGTAACAATACCTACTTCCTCTTTACTGATACCAAATTCTGTATTCAAAAACAGAGACAGCTCGTCATCGCTTACCTGATTCAATATTTTATGTAATTTCAGTAATTTGATTAAAACAGCCAATTTATATGATGGAGTCTCTCCATGTAAAACCGTTCTTCTCAGGAAGATCAGCCATGGGTTTCTACAAGTAAAATTTACTTTTCCTTTATAGTCGTAAAAAATTTCGAGAGCTACCCCAAGTTTGCATTTTTCCAGCTCCTTTATCGCTTTATGACTGAGACCCTGATATATCTTATCAATTCTGCTAAAATACTCTTCTATCATGTCTCTCATCTGGATAGAATTTACTTTGCGATGTAGTTTCAGCTCGTGAGGGCTATATTCTAATGCCTTGTTATAGTGTCCAATAGCGTCTTCATATTGTTTGTTCTGGTAGTCCTTGTCTCCATGATATTCATGAAACCTTTTAACCATTCTTCTCGGTCTAAGCCGCTCCTTATCTTCCTCATCTAAATGGCCTGATTTTTCAAAATGTTCTATTATCTCTTTTGGTGTCTGCAACGATTTTTTTGTAAGAAAGTCTAATCCTGCAATATGTTCATACACCGAATTACATCTCTGTACCATGCCATCGCTGATTCCATTGCATATTTTGGCTTTTTGAATACAGTCTCTCGCCTCTTCAAATAAACCAAACTCCGAATATGCCTTGCCTAATTGAATGAGCGAACGTACATCCGCTCCACAATCTACACCTTGTTTATCTCTATATTGTTTTAAATATTCACCAATTACTGTCTTGTAGATAACAGGAACAGTTTCTACTTTATTGTCTGCGACACGAACAACGTAAACATTAACATCACCAGATTCCGGATCAATACTCACTCCGGGAATCTCTTTCCCATCTGGAAGTTTTATCCACGAGGTCTTCTTAATGACACTTGCAGTAAAAACTAAATCCTTCCCCTTAACCAAATCATTTAACGTCAAGACCCTATCCCACGGCATTTCGGCCTCTTTTTCTGTACCGGGTTTTACAATCTTAAAGTTCTTTAATATATCAATTTCATCTTTTTTAAAAGAGTTCCAATGCTTCAGTTTCCCCAAAACATGTTCTTCCGTTGCCACCCCATATGGTAATACCCTCAACGTCATTTCCCCGCCCAATTGTGCTACTATTATTCCGCTCAGAACCGCTTCAGGAACACCTCCTACTCCTATGATCATATCGATTTCATCCCTCGCTATTGCAAAGGTGGGAGTGAGGTCATCTTCTTTAACAAGAATTACTTCTGCCCCGAGATTCTTAATGGTTTCTATGAGTTTTTTGTGTCTCAGCCTGTCCAGAACAACGATTTTCATTTTTCGTATTTCATCATCAACATTCTGAGAAGAGACCTCCTCGTTCTTATCTTTGATCACCTTCTCAGCCATGAGCTTTAGGTTTTTTGTAATACCATGTGTTATATTTATACCTGCACCTTTATATTTGTTTCCTGTGATAGCCTTCACACAATACATGTCCGGTGAATTAAACAACCCCTTCCTTTCACTATAGCCAACTGCAAAGACTGCTCCACCATCAGATTCCGGATCCACAATACTACGGTCGTTCTCAAAGGCACTAAGTACGATATCTGCCTCACAATCCTCACGCACAGTTTCAGAACCGAATCTTTCACCTATATACAACATTGGCATCTCTTTCCGCTCTCCCTCAGCATTTACTACATAAGCCTTCCACCAGTTGAAACTGTTATAAATATGCCTGAGCCACCAGACTGCCATACGTCTTGCACGAAATACATTAAACCCCTCGCCGTTCGTACTGAAATACCTTAATGTCCTGGCAGCAACAATTCCGACAGCATGTCTTAACTCATTTCTCTTAGTCAACTGAAGACCATTATCAGAGGGAATTTCCAAACTAAATCTTTCAGGAATATAGGCCTCCAGGAGATATGGATCATCAACTTCTTCGAAGTTGAAACTTTTGTCCTCTATGAATGTAGAGTCGTCACCAACTTGTTCATCTTTAACAATTTTACTCATTCTTTTCTCTACTTAAAAAAGTATATAAGCCTCGTCACATCGGATATTTAAAGATATTTTTTTCTTCTCTGATCAGCGTTAAGGTTATTTATATCAACAGTAAAAAAAGATTGCAAATTAAAAGCATCAATTTTAATATTTCTCGCATTCTTTATAACAATACGAAGAATTGACTTTCAAAAATTGTTTTGCTAAAATTTCAAAAAACTTCAATATATTCTATAAATCACAACACATATGCATAGCGTAAGCTATAAATTTATAAATGAGGTTTTTAAGGTTTCAATATGAGGAAAAGATAATGCAAAAATGGTTGAAAAAGGAGAAAGAGTTACGCGGAAAAGGAATCGCAGACAAGCAAATTGAGGAGACCGTAGCCTTTCTACGCCAAAAAGGCATAGATACGGTTTGGGATGTACAAGCTGCATATGATTCAAGTCTCTTCGGTCTTAAGGACCGATGCTCTTTTGGAAGCCATGGCCTCTGCTGCCGTAACTGCAATCTAGGACCATGCAGACTTGGAGGAGAAGAGATATCATTTCACACAAAGATTGCTGCCCCTAAACTAAAACGGTCCTCCTGTGGTAAAACCGCTGATAATATGGTTGCCGGAATGTTCCTGCAAACCGTATTACGCGGTACAAGCTCCCACATTGGCCACGCAATTCACGTTGCAAAGCTCTTTGTAAAGGCCGCTGAAGGTTCTGATAATTTCCCTATAAAGGATGAAGCAAAGCTCCACACTGTTGCAGGCGAACTTGGCATCGATACAAGTGGAAAAGATACCCTTGATATCGCAAGAGAGGTTGGTCAAAAAGCGATGGAGGATCTCGTTGGGCCTGGCGAAGGGCCAATGAGTTTTGCGCTTGCACTTGCACCAAAGAATATTGACAAACTAGTAAAGGCAAACCTTATCCCTCAAAAAGGAGCTGCTGAAGCAATCGTACAGGGAATCCACAGTACTGCCCAGGGAATGATGAGCAGTACCGATCACTTAATTATGTCGTGCTTGAAATTTGGAACAATGGACGTACTGGCACTTTACATCTCTACCCAACTGCAGGATATCCTACTCGGTGTCCCCACGCCAAAGGAAGGTAAAATCGGGTTGGATGTCCTTGAGAAGGACAAGGTCAACATCCTCGTCCACGGCCATGTACCCGTACTTTCAGAAATGGTTATAAACTACGCTAACAAGCTTGAGGAAAAAGCTAAAGCAGCAGGTGCAAAAGGAATAAATGTTGTAGGAACCTGCTGTACTGGCACAGAGGTACTGATGCGGCTAGGTATCCCAATGGCTGGCAGTACGATCATGCAGGAGCTAGTTGTTGGTACCGGAGTTGTAGATGCCGTATGTGTTGACGTGCAGTGTGTGTATCCATCCCTTTCAACCATGACAAAAGCACTTCATACCCGATTAATTACAACCATGCCCGAACTGAGAATGGACAACGACATCTACATTGAATTTACGCCTGACAACGCTGATAAAGCTGCCACCCAAATTGTTGAAGAGGCCATTGCCGCTTACAAGGAGCGTTCGGCTGAAAGAATCTTCCTGCCGAAGGCAAAAGGTCACAAATTAATGGGAGGGTTTTCTACAGAAGCCTTAATTCAAGTTCTTAAAAAATTAAACCCTGAAGAACCACTGAAACCATTAGTAGATTTGATTATTGACGGTTCTATTCAGGGCGTTGCAGTAATTGCAGGATGCCTGTCATCAAAGGTTCAGACTGATATGAGCTTCGTAACCATGGCAAAAGAACTTCTTAAAAATAACGTCCTTGTACTTGCAACAGGTTGTGCGGCAACGGGTTGCGCAAGGCATGGCTTGTTGAACGGGGAGGCAATGCACCTGGTTGGTGATTCGCTAAGAGGAGTACTCGAAACCCTCGGTAAAGCTGCAGGCCTGAACGAAGCCATGCCGCCTATTCTTCATTTTGGTTCATGTGTTGATAATTCCAGGTGCGCAGTACTGGCCTCTGCAATCGCTGACTATCTGGACACCTCAATAGATAAACTCCCGCTTGTGGCAAGTGCGGCCGAGCATGTTGTTGAAAAAGCAGCGGCCATCTACATGGGTGTTATCTCTCTTGGCATAACCACTCATATTGGAGTAACGCCAAAATTGGGAGGATCCCCATACGTAATTAACATGCTAACGAAAGAGCTGGAAAATATTACAGGAAGTACCTTAATTATAGAGATCGACCCCAAGGAATCAGCAAAAGCTATGATCAACCACATCCAGAAAAAAAGAAAAGAGCTTGGAATTTGATATGACATAAAGCGAGGCTTATGACTGGAATGTTATGACTATTATTGCCATTACTTAAAAAACCAAAGTACTTACAACAATTCACAGGTGTTAATAACCAAACATCACATCCTCACAACACGCCTTTTACGTATTATAAATATTAAAATAATCAGAAATAAAACTAAAGTTTTTATCAATAGGACCGATAAGTGGTTAAGTAGTAATTCTCTATAAATTGTGCAGTATTACTATATTGAGAGAAAACACTTAGCACAAAAATCGTCACCCATGGTAAGAA
>JABGRF010000035.1 GCA_018648405.1 Candidatus Scalindua sp. | reverse complement strand
GTTTCTTTCAGAGAAAAGGTTCTATTGTAGAAGAATTTGCTGTGGTTGCTTTTGCAATGAAAGCTGGTGAAATTAGCGAACCGGTCAAAACACAATTTGGGTATCACATAATTAAGGTGACAGAAAAGGAAGATGGAAAAGATGTTAATTATGCAGATGTGTCAGATATGGTGGACTTTGTATATATGCAATTAAAAACAGAGAGTCTGTTAAAAGAGCTGCATGATAAAGCTGAAATTAATATAACGTTGTAGACTATGATTCAGACTGTTTTTGTCTAATTATCGGTATCTTGTTATCACTATAATTGTGGTGACAAGATACTGATTAAGTAGTGATACATTACAGATCCTTCACTTTTTTGTAAATATCAGGCAACTTTTTGATCAGTACCTGTATCCTCTTTTCAAACGTAAGTGGTTTGGCGGGAGATCCCCATACGATAGATCCGGGCTCTAAACTTTTATACACATTAGATGCTGCACCTACCATACTCTTGTCTCCGATCACCACGTGATCAGTAATACCCACATCCTCTGCAATCATTACATTTTTACCAATTTTTACTCCTCCAGCAAGCTTCGCATATGCAATTAGCATAGAGTCCTCTCCAATTGTACAATTATGAGCTATATGGGAGTGATTATCAATCTTGACACCAGAGGCGATGGTCGTCTTGTCCAGAGCAGCACGTGCGATAGTTACATTTGAACCGATAGAGACATCATCACCGATTTCAATAGTGCCTACCTGAGGGATCTTTACGTGTTTGCCTTCTATTTGAAGAAAGCCAAACCCGTCATCGCCAATAGATGCGCCGGATTGGATTACTGCGCGTTTACCTATTGTGACCTCTTCTCTGATTGTAGCGTTCGCATATATTGTTGAGTCATCACCAATCTTACAGTCTGTGCCTATATAAACATTAGGGTATATGGTTACGTTATTACCTATTTGAGTATTGCCATCAATTACAACGTTTGCACCTGCCGAGAAATTGTCTCCGATGGAAGACTCTTTTGATATTACTGCAGAGGGATGGACATCTCGTGGTCGTTGCTGTTTTTGATCTGAAATAACCTGAAGCAGTTTGATAAATGCAAGAAAAGGATTATCAACAATAATTAATGTCTTATCCGTCTCCTCAATTGGTCTGTGTGTTACAACGGCAGAAGCCCCTGTATCTAATATCTTGCCTACAAACCTCTCACTCTTTATAAAAGTTATGTCACCTTCTACTGCATTTTCAATACTTGATACGCCTGTGATGCAAAGATTTTCATCTCCCAGAACTTTACCGTCAATAATTTCGCTGATCTGTTTTATGGTATATTTCATATTTTCTCTAACAAAATCTTAATTGACCTACTGCTCATCAATGTAACTCAAACCTTCAGGTTTGATCCATGCCTAATCAATAACTACAGTGGTTTGTCAAACCTGAATGTTTGAGCTACAGTTACACATGTAAACTTCAGACGAAGTAAGCATATATATATCATAGGTATATAGTACTGTCAAATTGAACTTTCATGTTGACAATAGTCAAGGATAGAAATACTATTCTACAACCAGTATCAGATATTTAGGTGCTGCACATAAGTAACGATTATATTTTGATGACCATTTAATATTAGGAAGAATTAAATATTGCCATGATTAAAGCTGAAACTGTTGAGCGTACAGATGAGGAGAAGATCGCATTGTTGCATGACGAAGCGATGAAATTGGGTGCAACGATTACAAAGTTGATCTCTACAGAGAGTATTGTAGTAGAACCGTGGGTCCAGCTGAAGTGCCGCTTTGGATGTACAAAATTTGGAAAATATAAGACCTGTCCGCCATATACGCCGACGTATAAGGAGACCAGGGAGTTGATGAGTTGCTATGAGAGTGCGATCCTGATAGAGGGCCAGCCTCCGGCAAAGCAGTTTGAAAGCATGCTTCTTAAACTGGAGCATAAAGCCAATCTTTCCGGTTTTTATAAAGCATTTTCTATGAATGCCGGTCCGTGTCCACTATGTTCTGAATGTGATGTCACAGGCACATGCCCAATGCCTGAAAACGCAAGACCATCAATGGAGGCGTGCGGAATTGATGTATTCAAAACGGTTCGTAATAACG